>NZ_FORX01000001.1:300000-471070 GCF_900114115.1 Desulfomicrobium apsheronum
CCGCCGATGCCCATGTGGGCATGGGCAAGAATTCGGCTGACTCGGCCTGGGTGAACAGGCAGACCTCGCTTATCGGCCAGGAAGAGGTCGATATCCGCACCGAAAAAAACACGCATGTCCAGGGCGCGGTCATAGCCGCCAAGAACGGGAATCTCAAGCTGGATACGGGCACCCTGACCTACGGGGATATCAAGGATCACGATAAATCCAAAAACCTCCAGGTCAGCCTGTCAGGTTCTTACTCCTCCGGCGGAGAGGGGGAAACGTCATCTTCCAGCACTTTCGATGGCGCTTACAATTCCGGAGACCGCCGCCAAGTCAACCGCGCCACCATCGGCGCAGGCGAGATCATCATCCGCTCCGACCCCGACAGCGGCCTGGAGGGGGTGAACCGGGACCTGAGGAGGGCCCGGGAGATCACCAGGGACGAACAGACTTCGGTAATCGTGTATGTCGACAGTTCGGCGATCCGGGAAATCGCGAGCGGTTTTGAAGGGATCAGAAGCAATCTGGAAAAGCTGGCCCAACTGGTGAAACAGGCGCTACCTGACGATCAACGTCTCCAGGACAGTGTGGATAACCAGCTGTCCATCCGGGGTAAGCTCATTGAAAAGGGAATGACCGATGAGCAGGCCGATGCCATGCTTCAAAAATATGCCCTGTACGCCGACTTGATGGGTGAGATCGGTAAGTTAGTCGATGCGAAGGGTGGTTGGAGCAATCTGACGGAAGCCGAGGCGCAGGCTTTTATTGATTCGCTCCAGAGAGATTCGCGCTTCGTTGCGTTGTTGGCATCCTCCGATAATATTCTTTCTGATTCGCAAGCAATCACAATAAATAGTGGAAAATACGTAGTCGGTACTATCACAGGCGGCCTTCAGGCTGCAGGTTCAGACGCGAAGTCAGTTTTGCTCTTTCTCAACGACATGTCAGGTTACATGTTCTACAGTGCGAGCGGCGGACTTCTGTTTCAAGAGAATGCCCTCAATTTCACAAATACCGTGCATGATTTCACAGATGCAGTTGTGTACTTAACGCAACACATCGATGAGGTTGGCCCAGCCGTAGTTGAAGGGCTAGAAAAAAAGTGGAATGAATACTTGCTGGCTGTCAGGGAAGGGGACTATTATCGCGCGGGCAACCTGTTTGGAGAATTCCATTACGAAGTAGGCACGGTTCTCGTCGGGGCCATAGGAACTGCGAAGGGCTTGATGAGCGGGCTGAAATCCGCAGCCCCGAAGTTCGCTGCGACAGTGGAGGCTGCGGAAGCGGCGAGGCTTGCGAGGGTTGGGGATGGGGCGGTTGGGATAGCTTCAAAAAGTGCAACCAATGTCGCAGACGATTTTTTTGTTAACACTAAATTTACAGATAAAGTTCTTAAACAAATGGAGCAAGGTGACTTTCATGCTTTTCCAAAAAACGTGGAAGGATTTCAACGTGCTGGAAAAGTGACTAAAATTACCGGGAGTGATGGAGTAACACGGGAAATGCTCAAAATACCTGGTAGCTACAAAGGTAAAGAAGGAATGTTTGAATTTATAAAGGAGGCGGATGGTACGATTAATCACCGTTTCTTTCGTCCATATCCGGAGCAATAATCATGGACACGATTTGGTCAAAAGAGTCCGATGCTATTTTAAAAGTTGGTCGTTCCCTTGAAGATGTTGGTGTTTACAACTGGGCATTGACCAAGACAGAGGCTTTAATGGCTTTGGATCGATTAGAAGCTGAAGGAATCGCCATCTTGGGGGGTGATGTTTATGTGATGCAAATAGACAGCCTGCAATCAAACTATGATAATTGGTATTGTGACCGAGATGAGAATGAATCCACATTGGCCTTCGTATCTCGAAGTATTGCCAAAGCGCGAGAATACGTTACCAACTACAAGTTGAGTCGAGATGCGGAATATTATTTTGCAATCGTTCCCGAATGTTAGTTTAAGGAATTGTCTCCGTGCTCGGGGGTGTAAAATATTTTGTGTAAACGGTCAGTTGTCGATAATCGACCCCACAAGGAGACGACATGACCGCACGCAAGCCACTTCCCGTCGACCTGATCGACGCCCTCCTGGCGGACTACAAGAACCCTTAAGATATCATCGGCGAGAAAGGTCAGCTCCGTAACCGACTGCTTCGGAAAGTCTCAGCCCCGAGGCAGACCCTCTTCATTGGTTCCAACCCGACCACTCCATTTCGTCCAACGGTCAAAGGCTACGGTCCCATTCAGGGAGCATGTAGAGCTTGGGCTATCCCATTTGGACATCTGAACTTGCTTCGATCATCTTTCCTTTGCCGCCGCAGTGTTTTGTGGCGTCGCCAATGCGTGTCACCGGGATGCCGTTCACAAAAACCGAGGCGCTGCCTTCGGCTGCGGTCCATGTGTTGGGGCCGCAGCATTTGCGGTGCCTTCCAGAGTCGCCAATGCGTAGTACTGGGCGTCCGTTGATAACGACGTCAGGAGACCCGCTCACGGCTGGTCCGCTGACGCGGTGGGAGCAGCAGGAGCTGCCGTGGGAATCACTCGGGCAGTGTGCCTTGTCTCCGACTCTGCAAATTGGGGGCATGAGACCTCCATGAATGATATTTAATAGCTTGTTATTATTGAAATACGTCTGTCTATTTGCGGTCCGCGAAATCAGTGTGTTGAGGTCGGCGGGGACAGCCTTGTCAATCAAACACGCTGCAGCTTGTTTCTTTCCAGATTAATAACGTCATTTTCAAAAAACTAATTCGACATAATGTGTAAACGGGGGCCCGCAGAGTTTTTGCAGGCCCCCGTTTGCTTAGGCGGATGTGGACATGGTTCTCCAGTCGTCGCTTTCGGACGTGCTGGCGATTTCGTGCGTTTTGATGATTTTGCGGTAGGTCATGTAGACGTCTTCAAGATGGGTGAAATGCGCTTGTCCAGGGTCTTGGCAGTTGGGCATGTAGGCTTGGATGTCCACGATGATGGCGTCTTCGAGTTGAATGGTGAAGTAGTGTTCCATGGTTCCCGATGCCGAGGTGCGGTAGAACTTCATCTCGACTTTGGGTAATTTTTCACCGCTGGCCAGGGCCCTGAACAGCAGGGGGGAGGCCTTGTCCATGATCTTGGTGATCTTGAGCGGCTTGTGCACGCGCTGGCCCGTGGGCTGGCCTGACTGGGGGTCGCGCGGCAGGATGATCTGGTGCTCGAAAGCTTCCACTAGGCTCTCGTCCTCGTGACCTTCCTGGTAGATGTTGCCCACCGATGCTTCGGTGAAGTTTCCGGCCGTGATGAGGCCCTGACGTTCTCCGGTGATGCTGATGTAAGCTGGTACTGGCATGGTGTTCTCCTTGGTTGGGGTTGATGTGACGCCCAATCAGCGCAACATGCGTGCCGGGTTGTGATATGCCATAATTTCAAGTAGTTGTTCCTGTATCTGTGCAGATTTCAAGCAAGGATTTGCTTGGAATTGTAAGCGTTATCGGTGTGTTATTGGAATAGTTAGTTAGATCAAGCTGTTGGGGCCGGCAAGGTTTCGCCCTGTGACTCTAAACAGAATGAATATTAATCCTGTCACGTTGTTCCCTTTGTACCAGCGGCATGGTTAAGGCGATTTTTCGCTCCCTATGCCTTGTGATTATCATAAAGCTGCACGTCAATCTGCTTCGACTCTGGAGCGCCTTCTTCCGCTTCCAGGTTATCGGTTCATCTGAGAGTGACCTGCACATGACCGCCGTGTCGTCTGGTGCTTTGCAGTCACGGATTACCTCGACGATAGCCGTTTTATCAGATTATTCCCTGACGCCATGAATTGCTTGGCGAAATTATCGCGGTTGTAGCCAACGGCGTCGAAAGCTTGTCGTCATGGCGGAGGGACATCATGCCTGAAAACAAGTCGCGGATCGTGTCGGTGAAGATGCTGCCCAAAAAGAGCTGACCAGGACGACCGGATCGCAGGGGCGTTGCAAATTGGAGCCGATCAGGGGGTTAGTTCAAGAAATGCCCTTTCAGGATTCACCTCGACGGGGTTGCCGGATTTGTCTGCGCCAGCCATGGCAAAGTGGTATGTTCCGAAAGGTAGTGGCCGGGAGGTCCATGCTCGTCTGGAAGGATACAAGCCGAAATACTGGTCCGCTATCCGGCCTTCGGCATCGAATACGACGATGAGCAGTCTCGTCGCCTCCGAGCGCGCCAAGTGGAATGAAGCGCTCCCCCGGCCAGCCCCCCTTTTTTCGGTCACGGTATCCTGATGTTCCGGGCTTTCGAGCCATGGCAGGGTGGACGGCTTTGCGAAGGTGAGTATCCCGACCAGTCGTTTGGTGTTGACAAAAAATGGCGGTTCATCGTCCGCAGCCGTGATTCTGTATGTGTCGAAGGGAGCCAGTATGCTCAACTCGCACGTTATTTGTTTTTCCGTCATTTCCGAAGGCGTGATGCGACGGGTGGCCTTGAAGGTGCGTTCGTCGTTTTGGATCAGCACTTCCACGTTTTTCCTGGATCGGGGTGTGGACATGACGACCGTGAAAGTCGTCATCAGGTTTGCGGTATCCGCATCGATCTCGACAGAGAGTATCTCCTGACAGCGGGCCATCGCAGGCAGAATGAGGATTATTCCCAGGCAAGCGAGGTATACTGCAAGGGGTCTCATAAATTGCTCACCTGTCCGTTTCTCAACCCTACGGCCTCGCCGGGAGTGAACTCGTCTAGCGTGTGGCTGCGGTTTCTGAATGGAGTGTCCTGAAAGAGCACGCCGATGGATACGAGGCGTGTTTTGGGCACGTGCCTGATCTGGAAAAAATTCAGCCTGTCGTAGATGATCAGATGGGACTCGTCCTCGGCCAGCAGAAAGACCGGGTGTGTCGGGGTTGCCTCCGAGGAATCGAGACGGAGGCTGACCACGGGGAAGATCAGGCTTCGGCCCAGTTTGCCGTACAGCGTCGAAAGCATGAATATTTGGCTGGTAATGATGAGTACCCAAACGATCCTGCCCAGGCGATTGAGGAGGTCGTTGTCGTCCTTGCGGCAGGAGAGGGCCTGCCGGTGGATGAGCAGGAACGCCCCCACGACCAGGGTGGCGAGCAGGATGGCCAGGGTTAAAACCTGTGCTCTGGGGCCTTCCTGGTCCTCATCGGCGTCGTGTCTGAACCACGGTCGGTGCGTCATGTGTTCGGCCATGTTCGATGGGTTGGCCAGCAGGCGTTGGAGAAGATGGACGCGGTTTTCCATCTTCCGGAAATCCGCCGCCTTGCTCTGCATGGATTCGGCGAGGACTTCCGCTTTGACAGGTTGCAGCACGGCTTTGATATCGAAGATCTCCGTCTCGAAACTCATGAGACAGAAGTATCCGGCCAGGGCGCAGACCGCCCCGGTGGTCAGCAACAGGTCCAGAACACGGAAATACGACCTGTCCAGGAAACTGTTACGATGTCCCCAGATCAGCACGCCCAATGCGCCGACGATCACCAGCGAGGCTAGGCATGCCGCGAAGCCCCACATCAGCGGAGCCTCTTTCAGCAGGGATTCCAGCATGCCGCTTCGAAAGGCGCCATCCGTCATCAGCTTGATGAGGTTGACGCAAATGGTCATCACCGCGTCCATGGTGAATTGGATGTCCGCGCCGAACGCGGTCGTCACGGGGTCGTGACCGAAGAGGAGCTTGCCGTGCTCTGCCCGCGCCCAGCGGCCGAAGGCATAAAGGGCGATGACGACAACACTGGAAATTTTTAGAATCTTCACGAAGCGTTGGCTGGGCGTGACGGCAGCGTCTTGGCGCGACGTGTGGTGGGAGTCGTTGTGCATGCTTGGGTTCCTCGTCCGGCGTTTATTCGCGATATTTGAAAGGGATAGTGGCGGAATATTCAGGGTATTAGAGACCAGAAAATGTAGGAAAGGCCGATTTGATGAGTTGTGTCATGAGAAGTGCCCCGGTTGCGGTGAACGGGGGAGGCTTGGGCGTATGGGCGAACCGTGCCTAGCCGCCTCCGTGCATTCGTGTGCGTATTCGGACGGTCGCGCCGGGCCCGGAACGCTGGTTCGAGCCCGGCGCGGCGTTCGCTTACGCCTGGTTGGACATGGTCCTCCAGTCGTCGCTTTCGGACGTGCTGGCGATTTCATGGGTTTTGATGATCTTGCGGTAGGTCATGTAGACATCCTCGAGATGGGTGAAGTGGGCTTTCCCGGGATCTTGGCAATTGGGCATGTAGGCCTGGATGTCCACGATGATGGCGTCTTCAAGCTGGATGGTGAAGTAGTGCTCCATGGTTCCCGATGCCGAGGTGCGGTAGAACTTCATCTCGACCTTGGGAAGGCGCTCGCCGCTGACCAGGGAGCGGAAGAGCAAAGGCGATGCCTTGTCCATGATCTTGGTGATCTTGAGGGGCTTATGCACGCGCTGCCCAGTTGGCTGGCCGGATTGAGGATCGCGGGGGAGGATGATCTGGTGTTCGAAGGCTTCCACGAGGCTTTCATCCTCGTGGCCCTCTTGAAAGATGTTGCCGACAGAAGCCTCGGTGAAGTTTCCGGCGGTAATGAGGCCCTGACGCTCTCCGGTGATACTGATGTAGGCGGGTACTGGCATGACATTCTCCACGTTAAAGATTGATAATGCCAGTAGGTAAGGCAACATCCGTGCCTGATAAATAATATGTTAAATATTAAATAGTTAGTCGCTATTTGCATGTTTAATTTGGCAAGATTTTGCTTGTACTTCATTATAAAAGCAGTTTGTTTGTGAAATCCTTAAATTTCAAGAAGTTGCCTTGGCAAGATGTTGCCTGGGTTCTTGGTTGGTTCTTTTTGATTTGTTTCTAACTATATAAAATAATGAAATAAAATTTTGGTGATAATTTGCTGAATGAGGTTGGATTGGTTGTGAGTTCCTGGAAATTTGAGTGAGCAAATCTATAAACGCATATTAAATGTATTTTGACTGCAATGGAGCACTTCCGCATGTTTTGAATAAATTTGCTTGATCTAATTATTTAAAAAGCGATCATTTGTTAATAATATTTTTTTAACATGTAGAATTATAGATTTTTAATCTAAAAAGCTAATAAATATGAATGTAAAGAGTAAAATATTTCGACTTATTTCTAATACGAGTAGTTGTTATTAACAGTTCTCGGATCGAGCATTTTCTCTATTTTCATTATATATGTATAAAATGTATATTGAGGATACGTGTCAATATTTAAAATATATGAGATCTAGTCAGCAAGAAAGCTTAATTTTTTTTAAAATTATTATTTGTTTCCCGAATTGATTGAAATCTATGTGTCTCAGTAAGAGAACGCATGGCAAATTTAGGAATTATTTCAGGAAAGCAAGATTTGCTTCCTTCGCTTCCCGATCCAATATTTCAAACATGGATCGCCCCTGTTAGCGAAGATTTTCCGTGCGGCGAGGATATAAGTTTTTCTGATGGATTCGAATCTCTCAAGGCGGAAGTGGAGAAAGAAATCTCTCTGCACGGAGGACAGAGCGCTGACTGGGCTTTTGTTCTGCGCATGGCGACTCAGATTCTCGGCGAGAAAAGTAAAGATTTGTGGGTATTGTGTTATGGAGTGATGGCAGCGCACGAAACGCAGGGGTTTGTGTGTTGTGCGGCGGCGCTTTCGGCGCTTTCGGCGCTTCTTGATTCCTGTTGGGATGAACTGCATCCCAAACCTGTAAGAATTGAGAGGAGAATTGCTCCGCTAAGATGGCTCGCATCACGCTTTGAGGCAAAGCTTTCGGCCGCAGTGCATGAAAATGAAAAGGCAGCTATCATTGCACTTAAAAAGGAACTGGTCGGACTCCAGACAATTCTTGACTCAAAGCTAGGCGACAAAGCTCCTGCCTTTGCCAACCTCTTACAACTGCCTGCCGAGGAGATAAGAGATAAAGTTCCTCTTGGTTCCTCCCAGCGCCCTCCTTCCGGAAATATCCCCCAGACATCTTGCTCTTCCGTTTTTCCTCGCGCATGCGCGGACGATCTCCTCGCGGCCATCGATGGTGACGGGCGGGTTCCAGCCGCAGTGCTGCCTCGTCTACTGCGAAGCACTCAAGACCAGTGTCGGCAGTTGGCGGCGCACTTCGCTTCCTGCGACCCCTTGGATTGGCGAGTGATCCTTCTTCACCGTGCGGCTTTGTGGTGCACTGTGACTCAGCTTCCCCAAGCGGATGCGGCCGGAGTGACGATGTTGCGCTCAATCCCTTCCGACAGAGCGCAATGGTACTCGGCGGCGGTTGAAAACAAGCGCTACATGGAGGTTCTGCCACAGCTGGAACGCTCCGTCGCCCAAACACCATTCTGGCTCGACGGGCATCATCTGGTTGCCCGCTGTCTTGAAGGGCTGAGCGAAGTTTGTTCCCTGGCTGTCCTGCGCGCCATCATCGCCCAGTTTCTGCAAAGTTTTCCTGAATTGCTTCGCTACAAATTTCAGGACGGGACTCCTTTCGCATCCCCACGAACATCCCAGTGGCTTGAGTCGCTCGAATCCCCGCTTTCCACCCACGCCTCACTCCGTAACCCGTCAAGCGGTGCAGGTGTCGTGCGTGAACAGGAGCTTTTGGATGAAGGTCTGGCCATTTGGGCAGAGAGAGGCTTTCAGGCTGGTCTGTCGCATTTAGCGCGTATTCCGGCGGGACGCAGTCGCGCCGCCGTGCGGCAAGGGGTGCTGCTTGCACGGTATTGCATTGCTGCCGGGAATAAAAAGGCGGGTGTTCGCTTATTGCAAACGCTCTATGCACAATTGGAAAAATGGGAGTTGTTGGACTGGGAGCCTGAACTCAGTGCCGACATAATTTCACTTTTGATCTCTTTGCAGCCCAAGGAGAGGGGGCCAGGGGCGGAGATTATGCTGAGCCGATTGCATTGGCTGCATCTCGGAACGGCAGTGGGCAGTTTCAAAGAATCGTAAATTCAATCTGCAACGGAGACAAGAATGGCCAAAGATTCGTCAATAGCACCCAAGGAGCGCATCAACGTCACCTTCAAGCCCGCGACGGACGGAGCCCAAGAGGAAATCGAACTGCCCATGAAGGTCATGGTCGTGGGTGATTTCCTGCAACGGCACGATCCTCGAAATCTCAGTGATCGCAATCCCGTGTCCATCAACAAACAGAATTTTGAGGAGGTGCTCGCAAAGCAGGAATTGTCATTGCAAATCTCTGTCCCCAACAGGTTGCGCGACAACGGTGCGGATACGGACATTCCTGTTACTCTTGAATTTAAAGCGATGAAAGATTTTGAACCCGCTGGTATCGCGGAGCAAGTTCCTGAAATGCGTAAGCTTTTGCAGTTGCGTGACGCTCTGGTTTCCCTGAAGGGCCCGATGGGCAACATCCCGGCATTTCGAAAGGCCATCGAGGAAGTGCTAGCTGATGGCCGCCAGCGCGAGATGATCATGAAGGAGCTGGGAATGAATGATGCCGAGGTGCGCGGCCTGCTGAAAAAGGATAATACCGGAGGCGAAGCGACCGAGTCCAAAGTCACGCCCCGTGCCCCGCAGAAGAAGAATTGAAATCCAGCCACAAAGGAGATCCGCCAATGAACCAAAAGCAAGACGCCGTGCTGGAATCACAGGGCACAGGCTCACTTCTTGAACAAATAATACAGGAAACGAACCTTGATCCAAGGGACGAAGGTTACGAGGCCGCAAGGCTCGGGATCAGCGCATTTATCGAAGAGATGCTCAAGCCTTCCTATGCGGGGGAGCAGGTCAAAAAAATCACTGTCGATCGCATGATCGCGGAGCTGGATCGTCGTCTTAGCGCTCAGACCGACGAGATTCTGCATCACCGGCAGTTTCAGGAACTGGAGTCTGCCTGGCGTGGCATCAAGCTGTTTGTGGACCGGACCGATTTTCGGGAGAATATCAGTATTGAGATGCTGCACGCCAGCAAGGACGAACTGTTGGATGACTTTCTCGATGCGTCGGAGATTTCTCAATCGAGTCTCTACAAGCTGGTCTACACCGCCGAGTATGGCCAGTTCGGGGGCAAACCCCTGGGTGCCATCATAGGCAACTACTATCTTGAACCCACAGCCATGGACATGCGCCTGGTGCAGAGTCTGGCTAGTGTCTCGGCCATGGCACACGCGCCCTTTATCGCTTCCGCAGGGCCTTCCTTTTTCGGCCTGAGCAGTTTTGAGCGTCTGCCCGCTTTGAAGGATCTGCAGGATATCTTCAGCAGCACCCGCTATGCGAAATGGCAGGCTTTCCGCGATTCGGAAGACTCCCGATATGTTGGTTTAGCCGTGCCGCGCTTCCTCCTCCGTCAGCCTTACGACCCCGAAGAAAATCCCGTCAGGGCTTTTGTCTACAAGGAAAGCGTCGACGACAATCACGAGAATTTTTTGTGGGGCAACGCCGCTTTTGCCTTCGCTTCCCGCATTACGGACAGTTTCGCCAAATACCGCTGGGCCGCGAACATCATCGGTCCCCGTTCGGGAGGCGCTGTCGAAGACCTGCCGGTCCATCTCTACGAAAGTCTTGGCGACATCGAGATGAAGATTCCCACCGAGATTCTCATCTCCGACCGCCGCGAATACGAACTGGCCGAGCAGGGGTTCATCGCCTTGACCATGCGCAAGGGCTCGGACAACGCGGCATTCTTTTCAGCCAATTCCTGTCAGAAGCCCAAGTTTTTCGGCACTTCCGCCGAGGGGCGCGCGGCCGAGCTGAACTACCGTCTTGGCGCCCAGCTACCCTACCTGTTCATAGTCAGCAGGCTGGCGCATTACATAAAGGTGCTGCAGCGCGAACACATCGGCTCCTGGAAGGAGCGTACGGACCTTGAGCGGGAATTGAACACCTGGATTCGTCAGTATGTTGCCGATCAGGAAAACCCCAGTTCCGACACCAGGAGCCGTCGGCCGTTGCGGGACGCTCGTGTCATTGTGGAAGACATCGAGGGCGATCCGGGCTGGTACAGAGTCTCTTTGAGCGTGCGTCCACATTTCAAGTACATGGGTGCGTATTTCACCCTGTCCCTGGTCGGCAAACTGGACAAGGAGTAGCGTCATGGCGGGGAGTCTGTTCGACCGATTGACGCGCGGCGAAGCGGGCCTGCGTATGGATGAGGACGAGTCCATCCGCAGGCATCTGCTGCGCATGCTGACGACGCGTCAGGGCGCGGTGCAGGCGCTGCCGGACTACGGGCTCCCCGACCTCAACGATCTGCGCCTCTCCAGGGCCGAGGTGATCAGGCGGTGTTGCTTGGCCATCGAAAACTGCATCGCCGGATACGAACCGAGGCTTCATGACGCGAAGGTCGGATACGTGCATCTTGAGGAAGATCAGTTCGTCATGGCTTTTCGCATCGAGGCCATGCGAGTGGATTCCGAAGGCAGGCAGATACCGTGGCGCTGGTCCGTGGTCATGGATGGCGACCAAGTGAAGGAGACGGCGTGAGCTCCTTCAACCGTTACTATCTGGACGAACTCGTTTCGTTGCGCGAACTTGGCCGCGAATATTCCAGGAATAATCCGTCCCTGGCTCCTTTTTTCGATACCCCCCAGCGTGATCCGGATGTGGAGCGCATCCTGGAGGGCGTGGCCTTTCTGTGCGGGCGCCTGCGGCAGAAGCTGGACGACGAGCTGCCAGAAATCACTCACGCCCTGTTCAGTCTGCTCTGGCCCAACTATCTGCGCACCATCCCGTCCTGCAGCATCGTGCGTTATGAGCCGGCGGCCAATTTGACCTGGGCCGTGACGATTCCGCGCGGGACCATGGTGGAGTCGGTGGAAGTGGAGGGCACCAAATGCCTCTTCCGTACGGTTTACGAAAACCAAGTGTTACCCGTTCAGCTTAATGAGCAGACCGTTTTCGAGCACGACGGACAGATCATTCTGGCTCTTCGTTTCGGGATCATCGGCTCTAGCCTTGAGAACATTCCGCTTTCCAGGTTGCGCCTGTTTTTCACTGGCGAGCCGGCGATCGCCCATTCCCTGTACTTCACCCTGACGCGTAGCGTCCGCGAGATACGCTTTCTGTTGCGGGGGAAGCAGGGGGCATACCGGCCAGTCCATGCTCTTTCGCCGGAAATGATCCGCCCAGTCGGTTTCCAGGAGGACGAGGGTCTGTATCCCTACCCGGCCAACACGTTTCCCGGATATCGCATCATCCAGGAATATTTCTGCTTCAGCGAGAAATTTCTGTTCGTGGAAATTTCGGGACTCGATACCTGCGTCGCGGCCGGAAAAGATGCTGTGGCGGGGGCCGATGAATTCGTACTGCATTTTGTGCTGTCGGAATTCCCGGAGCAGTACGAATCCTGGCGGCGGGATAACATCCAGCTGTTCTGCACTCCCGTGGTCAACCTCTTCCCCATGGATGCCACTCCCCTGACCGTGGATCACCGTCAGACCGAATACCGCATCGTGCCCGATCCGAGGCTTCCGGACCACTATGCCGTGTACAGCGTGGAACGGGTGCGCAGATGGGGGAGCAATGGCAAGTTTCGGCGCGAATACAGGGCCTTCGAGTCCTTTGAACACGGAAGTTCCCCGGATATCGACGCGGCCTACTACCGTCTTCGCCTGAGGCCCTCTATCAACGACGAGAGCACGGAAACCTATATATCCATCGTGCACTCCCAAACTTCGCCTGCGGCTCAGGACGAGGAGATCATTTCCCTGGAACTGACGTGCACGAACCGCCTCCTGCCGTCCCGTCTGATCGTCGGGGACATAAACACTCATGCCGACGACACGCCGGACACCGTGACCCTGGGAAACATCACTCCGGTCACTCCGCCCTACACGCCCCCCTTGGAGGGAGACCTGCTCTGGCGGCTCATTTCCAACATGTCCCTCAACTACCTGCCTTTGGGCAACGTGCATGCCATGCGGGCCCTCATCGCAAGTTATGACTTCCGGGCGCTGCATGACCGCAACAGGGCGCGGATTCTGAACAAGATGCTGGGAGGCATGACGGGCATCGAATCGAAGGAGACGGATCGGATCTATCAGGGCCTGCCGGTGCGCGGCGCGGTGACGCGGCTGACCCTGGACCGCGTGGGGTTCAGCTGCGAGGGCGACATGTGCCTCTTTGCATCGGTCATCAATGAGTTCCTGGCGCTGTACGCCACGGTCAACAGTTTTCATCAGCTCGTGGTCGTCGATGCGAGGCGGGGAGAGGAATACCAGTGGCCGGCAAGGCTCGGGAGGAAACTGATTCCGTGAACGATCCCCAGAAGTCCGAAGGACTCTCAATGACGGAGGCTGCGGCCCGCATCTGCGGTAGCTACGCCTTTTCCCGGGCGGTTGAGCACCTGCTGCGCGTAGGCGGCGACAAGCATCCCCCGGAAGATTGGCTGCGGTTCAAGGTCAACCCGAACCTGTCCTTTCCTCCCGGCGACATCCAGGGTGCGACTCGAAGTGATGGTGACGGCAAAGACGGGCGCGTCTGGTTCGTGCTCAACCTGATGGGATTGCATGGGGCGGCTTCGCCGCTTCCCGCCTATTTCACCGAGCATGTTGCGCAGCACCAGGACGAGCCGGATGCGTTGCGCGATTTTTTCGACGTGATCAACCATCACCTTGTCTCGCTCTTATACGGAATCTGGAACAAATACCGCTATTATCTTCAGTTTAGGGGCAACGGGACGGACGTCAATTCAAGGCATTTTTTCAGTTTCATCGGCCTTGGGCACAAGGAACTGCAGGGCAGCAGCAGTCTGCGACGCGAACGGCTTCTTTCGTACATGGGCCTCATCGCATTCAGCGGAGAGGCGGCCGGTTCACTGGAGAGCATTCTGCGTCATTACTTCGGGCACCCTCTTGTGCACATCATCCCCTGCATACGTCGTCTGGTGCCAATCCCTGCGGACCAGCAATGTTCCCTGGGGCTGGCCAACTGCAGATTGTCCGTGGATTTTCTGCTGGGCAGCAAGGTGCTTGACCAGACCGGCAAATTCCGTGTGCTTTTCGACAATCTTTCCTGGAAACGATTCACAGGCTTTTTGCCCGGTGGAAGTCTCTTTTCGGAACTGCAGACCCTGGTGCGCTTCGTGCTCCGCTCGCGACTTGGCTTTGACGTGGAACTCAGGCTTCGCCCTTCGGAGATTCCCGAGTTCATCATCGGCCAGGGCAGCCCGTGCCGTCTTGGCTGGACAACCTGGGCGGGAGTCGGGGGTGATGGGGTTATCGTGCTTGAAACAGACAGCAGGTATGTGGACTAACTTATGATCTCAATGAATCTTTCTTCTCTTGTCGGTGCCCTTGACGAAACTTCTCGCGAGGCTCTTGAGGAGGCGGCCGGTGGCTGCGTGAGCCGGGGCGGCTTCGAGATAGGTATCGATGATTACATGGAAAAACTGCTCGTAACGCAGGAGATGACGGACATCTTCACGCAGTTCGACCGCAGTCTCGACACCATGCGCGGATTGCTCGTCCGGGCCGTGCGGCGGGAGACGTCCACGTCACGGCCGGTCTTTTCGCCGCTTCTCGTCGGGTTCCTGCAGGAGGCCTATCTGCTGGCGAGTCTGGAGCTGCGTCGGGACAAGGTAGGGGTCGGCGAACTGGTCCTGGCCCTTCTGCTCAACCCTGCGCGCTATGGGGCCATGCCCTTCTATCAGGAACTTGGGCAGATCCCCTGTGACGCCTTGCGCCGTCTGTTGGACGGGTTGCGGGAAGGGCGGAGCACTCCTGCCGGCAGCCGGGAGTCAAACGGAGGCGGAGGGTTCCTGGAAAAGTACGCCACGGATTTCACCGCCGACGCCCGGGCGGGGCGCACGGACCCGGTTTTTGCCAGAGGGCCCGAAATACGTATGATGATCGACATCCTGACACGGCGCCGCAAGAACAACCCCATTCTCGTGGGCGATCCGGGCGTGGGCAAAACCGCCGTGGTGGAAGGTCTGGCCCTGCGTGTCGTCGAAGGGCTCGTGCCCGATGCCCTGACCGGAGTGCGCATCGTCGGACTGGACATGGGGCGTTTGCAGGCGGGGGCCAGCGTGAAGGGAGAGTTTGAAAAACGGCTCAAGGGCGTCATCGACGAGGTCAAGGCCGCGCCCGTTCCGACTATTCTCTTCATCGACGAGGCGCACACCCTGGTGGGAGCGGGCAATGCCCCGGGGGCGGGCGATGGGGCGAATCTGCTCAAGCCCGCCCTGGCTCGGGGCGAGATGCGAACCATCGCGGCCACAACCTGGAGCGAGTACAAGAAATATTTCGAGAAGGACGCGGCCCTGGCCCGCCGTTTCCAGCTGGTCAAGCTGGATGAGCCGTCCGTGGAGGAAACGGTGACCATCCTGCGCGGTATCGTCCCCCATTACGAGAAGACCCATAATGTCTATGTCCGCGACGACGCGATTTTGTGCACGGCGGAACTTTCATGCCGTTATCTGAGCGGCCGCCGTTTGCCCGACAAGGCCATCGACGTCCTGGACACGGCCTGCGCCAGGGTGCGGGTGAGTCATGGTGCCAAGCCGCTGGCCCTTGAGGCTCTCGAAGAAGAGTTGGCCTCGGTCCGCAGGGAACTCGACGCGCTGGAGCGTGATTTCGCGACCTGCGGTCTGGAAAGCGCCGATCCGCAAGGCAGCGAAAGACACGCGGGCCTGCGCGGGCGGGTCGACCAGCTTGTCCGGGACATGGAGGTCCTTGCCGGACGCTGGACCAGGGAACGCGGCCTCGTCGAGTCCATCCTCGGGCGGCGCAATCAGCCCGGCGGGCAGGATTGCAGGAGCACGGGGGAGGATACGAGGGGTCTGGTGGACGAATTGCGTATTGAACAAGCCGGCCAGCCCCTTGTTTTTCACGAAGTCACTCCGGCACTGGTGCGCGGCATTGTCTCCGAATGGACCGGAATTCCCGTGTCGAAACTCGGCGGCGACGGAGTCGGTGTGATCGAGCGGCTGGGGGAGGATTTGCGCCGACGGGTCCGGGGCCAGGATTTCGCTCTACAGACCATCGAACGGACAGTCCTGGCTGCCCAGGTCGGACTCAACAGTCCGACCAAGCCCACTGGCATATTCTTGCTGGTGGGCCCCTCCGGTGTCGGCAAGACCGAAACGGCTCTGGCCGTGGCCGACGCGCTGTTCGGGGGTTCCCACATGCTGGTCTGCATCAACATGTCTGAATTCCAGGAGAAGCATACGGTCTCGCGTCTCATCGGATCGCCTCCGGGCTATGTGGGTTTTGGCGAGGGTGGGCGCCTGACCGAGGCCGTACGGAGACAGCCCTACTGCGCCGTGCTCTTCGATGAAGTGGAGAAGGCGCACCCCGAGGTGCTGAATCTTTTTTATCAGATCTTCGACAAGGGCATGCTTGCCGATGGCGAAGGGCGAGAGGTGGATTTTCGCAACTGCGTCATCTTCATGACCTCGAATATCGGCGGCGACATTGTGTCGGTCCTTTGCGAAGAGGATGAAGCCCCCGATCCGGAAGCGCTGAAGGAAGCCCTGCGTCCGGCCTTGCTTCGGCATTTCCAGCCGGCGCTGCTCGGTCGCATGACTGTCGTGCCCTACACCTCCATTCGAGGCGAAACCTTAAGAGAGCTCGTCGAGATGAAGTTGGCCAAGGTTAAGACTCGCCTAGTCGGGAGGCATCGGATCAACCTGCACTGGGAAGAGGAGGTGGCAGCCTCCATTATGGCCAGCTGCACGGCGGTGGAGACCGGGGCGCGCAATATCGACCACATCATCGGAACCTCGTTGTTGCCCGGCATCGCCACCACACTTCTCGGAGCTCTCGGCGAAAACGGAAATCCCTGTGGCGAGCTGCGCGTGGGGCTGAACAGAACGGACGGCTCGTTCACATTCGACCTGGGGGGCCGGTCGTGACGGATGTTCTGGCTCTCAGGGAGTGGGGCGAACGTCTGCGTGGCTGTTCCCGGCCCGCTGAAGTGGCTCGTTGTCTGGCCAGCGCCGTGGCGGCTCTGGTCGAAACACGGACTTGTGCGGTCGGCGTCTTTCTTTTCGACCAGGCCAGACAGTCCCTGCTGCTGGCGGGCCGCCATCCCCGCGACGAGGCAGTCTCCAGCGAATTGCCCGCCATTCCCGCGTGGGAACTGGACGACCCTCTGGCCTTCAGCGTGCACTGCGGCAAGGCATGTCGGGTTGATTCGGAATTGTACGCGGGGCTTCCCCTATCCCTTGAACAGCTCTGCGCCGACATCGAAGGTCACATCCGATGCGCGGTGGTGGAGCCCCTGACGGCACCGGGGAATGTTGTCCTGGGCGGAGTCGTCATGGCCTTCCGGAGCAGGGTGGATATACTGGCCGATCATGTGCGGATCGTGCTCGATTACGCCGCTGCCGTATTGGACGTGGTCACGCTTAAGGGGCGGCATCACTCCATCGTGAATGGTTTGAGCGAAGATTGCATCCGCCTTGAACGTGAAGCCAGGGAGGCTCGGCAGCGGCCAGAGAAAAGCATTCTCGGGCAGAGCGAATCCATGGAGGAAATCCGGGCGATGGTCGTGAACATTTCGGCCAGCGACGTGCCGGTTCTCATTACCGGCGAGACGGGTACGGGCAAGGAGGTTGTGGCTACGGCAATCCACAATGCAAGCAGTCGTCGCCAGGGTCCCTTTGTGCAGATCAACTGCGCGGCCCTGCCATCCAATCTCTTGGAGAGCGAGCTGTTCGGACACCGCAAGGGCGCTTTCAGCGGAGCGGAGGCCGATCATACGGGCCTGTTGCGCAGCGCTAACGGAGGGACTGTCCTGCTGGACGAAATCGGGGACATGCCGCTCAATGTCCAGTCCAAGCTGCTCCGGGTGCTGCAGGAGCACACCGTGCGCCCCGTGGGGGACATTCGTTCGCACGCCGTGAACATCCGTGTCTTGGCGGCTACCAACCGAGATATGGAAGAGGCCGTGGAGCAGGGCGTCTTTCGACGCGATCTCTTTCATCGGTTGGCCCTGTTTCATCTGAAGCTTCCACCGCTGCGCGAACGTTTGGGAGATCTGCCAATTCTTGCCCGACATTGTCTGGCGCAGCTTTCGGTTCGATATCAGCGACCTGGCCTTAGTATAGCACCGGAAGCCTGGGCAGCGCTGCGATCCTTGCCTTATCGCGGAAACGTTCGAGAATTTTTTTCCAAACTGGAGCGGGCAGTGATCATGATGCATAAAGACGCGACCGTTATCTCCGCGGAAGGCATTCTTGGTGAATATTCTACATGTAAGTACGGAAAAATGAGACTGCATGAGCTTGTCAGTACGTATGAATCGTCCGTTATCCTTGAATTCATGAAGTTTTACGAAAACAGGAAGAAGGATGTGTCGCAGTCTCTTGGGATACCGATTCGTACACTTAATCACAAACTCAGGCGTATTGTTGATTGCAGCTCTTCATAACGTGTGTTTATTGAAATATATTCCTCTGGAGTAGCCGTGGAGTTGATGTTTGAAATCATAAGCCGACAAAAGTTTTCGGCAAATTTTCCTACCAGTCACGTTTTCAGTGAGGCGGGCGGATTTATTGGACGATCAGACGAATGTGAATGGATACTTCCAGACAGAGGAAGGCGCATCTCTCGAAAACATGCAATAATCAGTTGTGATGGTCATGCGTTTTATATCGAAGACGTCAGTCGCAACGGGATTTTTACACAACCGGGCACGATGCCGCTGGAAAGGGGCGCGCAGCACAAGATCGAGCACGGGAACAGCTACATTATAGGCATCTATTCCTTTCAGGCTCGCCTTCTCCATCGCCCAGATGCGTATATTGAGCCGCGAGCGGGCGAGAATTTTCTACTCCCGGCCGACAACATGCTGTCCTCCGACCCCTTGATCGCCTTGGAGCAGCAGGAGAATTTCGAGGTCAAGCGCCGTCTGGGTTACTATGACGACCTGCTCGGTGAAACCATGCAGGGACAAGGGGACTCTCCCGCTGATCACAACAGCGTGGCTACGGACAGTCTGTGTCATGTGAACATGATTCCGGAATCCGAGGTTATTGAACTGCCAGAAGATTGGGACGATGACACTGACAGCGCCTTGTCAGCGGCGGCTCCGGCAGCGTCACCCGCCACTCCGACAGCCTCATTCGCTGCTCCTGCAACACCCTTAGCTGCTCCGGCAACGTCACCCGCCGTCGAGCAGGGTTCTCCCACGCAAGATCGCGTTCCGGTACCGGAAACCGATGTTTTTTTCAGGATGCTCGGTTTTTCCCAAATCCCCGATTCGCCGCAGGAACGTGAGCGCATGCTCGGCCAGGCGGCTGAAATCATACTCGCGGCGGTGGACGGACTGCATCACTGTTTGCGAAATCAGGCCGAATGCAAGGCCGATCTGCGCCTTCCCGTTACCACGATGCGGTTGTCCGACAACAACCCTCTCAACTTCACTCCCACTTCCAAGGTCGCCCTGGAGCATCTGCTTGGCCCCGCGCGAGAGGGCATGCTTCCGGCAGGAAAGGCCATGCTCTCCGGCTTCAATGCGTTGCACGGGCATCACCTGGGACTCGTGGCAGGCGCCCGGGCGTCCATCCGGGCCGTTCTTGAAAAAATATCCCCCAAGTCCGTGGAGGCGCGTCTGGAATGCAATGGCCCTGTTTATTTTGGGCACAAGGCCAGACTTTGGCATTTGTTTCAGAAAATGCATCAGGCGCTTCTGGATGATCATGAGGGCTTTGCCGCTCTATTTTTGCATGATTTTGCCCGCGCTTACGATATGCAGATAAGGACGCTCAACCCGTTGACGGAGCGCTCTGTTTTCAAAGGAGATTTATGATGCGTTACGCCCTTGTTTTATTCATGCTGTCGGTGCTCGGTTTTCTCGGAGGATGTGCCAAACCCCGGATCGACCTTGCCGTAGCCAGTCAGCTCAATTCCAATCCCGACCATACGGGGCGGCCATCTCCGGTCATCGTCAAGGTTTACGAGTTGCGATCCGATCTGGCGTTCAGCCAATCGGATTTTCGTCCTCTCTTCGAGACGCCGGTTCAGGTCCTCGGGGCCGATCTTCTCGCGGCGGACGAACTGGTGTTCGTTCCGGGAGAAGCCCGGCGAATTATTTACGAGCCTGTCGAGGGAACACGATTTCTTGGCTTGCTGGCCGGATTTCGCCAGGTGGAGCGGGCCAAGTGGAAGGTCGTCTCCCCCATCGATTTCGAAGGGGTGAACACCATCGGAATAGAAATCCGTGACGCTACGCTGATACTCATCCCCGGCGAAGAGGTTTCTGATTGGGATCCCTTGCAAGCGGTGCACAAGTTTCACAACCCCACAGGGGAGGACACTGCTGCCATGGATGAAGGCGTATCGGCCGAACCGCCTGCCTCCGCTGTCCGTGAATCTTCCTCTGGACGTGGACGTGACGGGTCCGCTCTGGGCGACAGATAACGGCCGGGAGAACTTTATGCTTTCCGAGAAAATATTTTGGTTCGAGGGCATGGCCGTGGCTCCGCAGCATTTTCAGCAACAAGATCGCTATGTAAATTCCCAGATTCGAATGCGGATTCTTGCGCATGTTCACCACGGTTGGGGATTCATGGATTTTTCCATCGACGAGCAATATCTGGCTCTTGGCAAGGTGGTGTTGAACAGGGCCAAGGGATTCTTGCCCGACGGCACTGTGTTCGATGTGGGACAGGGGCAAGAGGCCTTGGCCCTGGACATCCCGTCGGGCATCACCAACCGGCGCGTAGTGCTGGCCCTGCCGTTGGCGGCAGAAGGAACTTCAGAGGTTCGCCAAGAGGGAACCCAGGGCATCTCGACTCCGTATGTGGCCCATCGGGTATCCATCAGAGACAGTGTCGCGGGCAGCAACAAGGAGATGGAGATCGCCTGCTGCCGATTGGATCTGAGGCTCATGCTCGAAGAGGATACAGAGGTTAAAGGATATATCAGCATGCCTGTCGTGCAGATCCTGGAGTGCAAGCCCGATAGAACTGTCCTGCTCGACAAGGACTTCATGCCGACCTTTCTGCATCTTGCGTCCTCTCCGCTTTTGTCCGGATACCTGCGGGAAATAGTCGGCCTGCTTTCACATCGAGGCGATCAGCTGGCCTTGCGGGTAAGCAGCGCAGGACAGACAGGCACGGCCGAAGCCGCCGATTTCTGGCTTCTACAGTGCATCAACCGTGTGGAACCCGTGTTTCGGCATTTGGGACAGACTCCGGGACTGCACCCGGAGGAGTTCTATGTGCGGCTGCTCGGTCTCGTTGGTGAATTGTCCTCCTTCGCGGAATCCAGGAAGAGGCCTGGGGAATTGATGCCTTATGATCACAGCGCCCAGGACGCGGTTTTTTCCAATTTGATGAGTCATGCCCGGCAAGCCCTGAGCATGGTGTTGGAGCAGCATGCCGTGGAGTTGCCCTTGCAGGAGCGCAAGTATGGCATCCTCGTATCGCCGATCCACGATCGCAACCTGCTCAGCACCGCGACCTTCGTTCTGGCCGTGCGCGCGGACATGGATTCCGAAACCATCCGGGGCACGATGCCAAGGCAGCTCAAGATCAGTTCCGTGGAACGGATACGCGACATGGTTCGGCTGCAGTTGCCCGGAATCAAGGTTCGGGTCCTGCCCGTGGCGCCACGTCAAATACCCTTTCATGCCGGCAAGACATACTTCAAGCTGGATATAACCTCTGAAGAACTGGCGCAGCTTGAACTTTCCGGTGGCTTCGCACTTCACGTTTCCGGAACATTTCCAGGCATTCATCTGCAATTCTGGGCCATCAAGGAGTAGGCATGCAATCCAGAGATGACGACAAGACAAAGTTTGAGGGGGAGGAGCACACGCCCGAAAAGTCGCGGCTTCCAGATGAGCCCGTGCACGTCACGCCCGGGGAGCATGGCTTACGTTCCGCAGTCTATATTGCGCAACAGGCATCCCTGGAAGACTATACTCCAGGGTTGAACCCGTTGGTCAACTGTGCCTCCGGCCTGTTGCTTGAGATGGTGCGTTTGAGGGCGTTGGGTTCGGAAACGGTGAAGTCACAGGGTGACGGTGAAACCCGAGATGAAGAAAGCGGATTGGATGACCTCAGAAACCGTCTTGAAGCCGAGATTCGTGGTTTCGAGAACAGGGCGCTGGGAAGCGAGATCGATCATTCTCAGGTACTGGCGGCGCGCTACGTGTTGTGCACGGCTCTTGACGAGAGCGTGAGCACCTCGCCGCAAGGTGCGCATGGGGGCTGGTCGCGTCAGGCTCTTCTGAGCACCTTTCACAACGAAACGTGGGGAGGAGAGAAGTTTTTTCAGATTATCGACAGGTGCATACAGCAACCGGCGCGCAATCTTTATCTTCTTGAACTGATTTATCTTTTGCTTAGTCTCGGTTTCGAGGGGCGTTACAAGCTTCAATCCCGCGGCCCGATAGAATTGGAGTTGTTGCGTGAAAGGATATACCGGCAAGTCCGCATACTTCGTGGAGAACCCGCTCAGGATTTGTGCAAGAAATTGCCGGACGGGAATTACAAGAACAAAATCTACACATACGTTCCCCTTTATCTTCTGGTCATCTTCGTTGTCACTTGTCTGGCCGCCACTTACGCGTCTTTTTTTCACATTCTCGATAATCGCGCAGAACCTCTTTTACATCAGTTCACGGTCAGTTCTTCTGCAAACGGGAGGGAAAGCAAATGATCCGTCGCTGTTGTAATTTCTTGCTGAAGACTCTGAAGACACCCTGGGTACAGGGACTGATTTGCGCGTTGCTTCTTGTTTTGGTGCTATGGGTGGCCGGGCCGCTGGTCGCCGTCGCGGGGCATGTTTTTTTCGAGAGCACGACTTCCCGCCTGGTGGGTACGCTCGTGATCGTGTTCATATGGGGGCTTATGGTGGCGATTCTGTCTTCGCGGCAGCGCAGAAGAGAGGCGACAGATCCAGAAATCGCGACTCGCAAAGAGAAGGATGCGGCTTTGCAGGATCGCCTTCGCGAAGAGTTCCGGCACATAAAGCACACCATCAAGACGGCCATCAAGACCGTTACAACCTCGAATTTTTATGGCCCCACGAGCCGCTCACGCTATGCCCTGCCGTGGTATATGGTCCTGGGGTCTGAAAATTGCGGCAAGACGTCGCTTTTACTGAATTCCGGATTGCAGTTTCCCTTGAACGAGCAGGCCGACAGGCATCTCTACAAGTTGAAGAGCACCAGTAAGATCGAGGTCCTTTTTGCCAATCAGGCCGTGTTCATAGATACGCCAGGATTCTATGCCCAGTGCAATCAGGAATCCCGGGAGCACGGACTTTGGACATATCTGCTCCGGCGCTTGTTCAGGGAGCGTCCGGCCAAGGCGCTGAACGGCATCATCGTTTGCGTAAGCATGCGCGACATGCTCGATGGCGATACCACCCGGCGCGAGCATCTGGCCCGGACGATCCGGACACGGTTGGGCGAAGTGCTGAAAAATTTGCGCTCCTACACGCCCGTATATCTCGTGTTCACCAAGTGTGATGCGGTTCCAGGCTTCGCGCAGTTCTTTGCGCATTTGTCCCGGAACGAGCGCGAGCAGATATTCGGCTGCCCCCTCGCGCAAGCGTCATGGATTTGGACGCAACGCGTCAGGAACTTCATGAACTGATGCAGACCCTGAACGCCCAGATAATCACGAAGATCCATCAGGAGAGGGACTGCCTCGCTCGGGCCAGGATGTTTCGCTTTCCACAGGAACTGGCTGCACTGGGTTCCAGGATCCAGGATCTTATTTTCGAGGCGTTTGGGCCCTCCCGCTATCATCGGCCGGTCATGTTTCGGGGTTTTTTCTTTTCGAGCGCCCTGTCTTCCTCGGATGTGATGTCTGGCGCCGCTCGCGAAGGAGAACTCGCTTATCAAAGCGGTTTTCAATCCTTTTTGGGCGATTACGCGAAGGGTTTTTTCCTGCTGCGATTGCTTGAAGGGTTCGTCATTCCAGAGGCCGGACTGGCGGACGCCGACCGGGAGCACATCTGGATGCTGCGTTTTCGCCGCTTTGGCACGCAGTTGGCGGCGGGCGTTGTGCTTATTGCGGGCGTGTCTCTTCTTGCGTTCAGTTTCAAGGACAATTTTCGCCGGATGGAGCTCTTGGAGGTCATATCAAATGATTTCAAACGGGAACAGCAGGCGCACCTTGAGGCCGGAGACGCTCTGAAAATCTTGCCCGAACTTGCGCCCTTGGAGAAGGCCTTGACGGTTTATGACCGCCACCAGGATCCATTCCTTTCGCGCAGGTTGGGCTTGTATCAGGGTGATGTTTTCGAGGGGGCCACAAGACGTGCCTATACCGGGGTTTTGAACGCACGCCTCTTGCCGAGAGTGCGAGAAATGGCCGTGAATACCATGGGTGAGTCCCTGGACGATCTGGGTGCCCTGAAGTCGGCCCTTCGGGCTTATTTGATGCTCTGTCAGCCCGAAAAACTGAGCGAAAGGTTTCTCAATGAGTGGCTGGAGAGGCGATGGGCCGAACTTTATCCTGGAGGAGTGGCGGACCAGCGCACGTTGATGCGGCATATGTCCTTCCTGATTGAAGAGGGCATTTCGCCCGTTTCTCCGGACGAACAGACCCTTGCCAAAGCAAGAACGGCTTTGCTCAAAAAGCCGCTTTCGCATCTGGCCTATCAGCAGATGAAAGAAGAAGCCTCCGAGGGCGGGAACTCGCCATTTACATTTCATGGAGTTTTCGGCGGCCGTATCTCCGCATTTTCCGGGGATACGTACGCCATTCCTTATCTGTATACGCTTGAAGGCTTTCACGAATATATCATGGAACGCTGCCCCGAAATCATTCAGGAGTTGACGGAAGACAGCTGGGTATTCGGGCCCAAGTCCATGCTTTTCAGTGCCCTCGACGTGGAGAAAATTTCCAAGGACGTCAGAGTCTTGTATTTTAAAGACTATGCGCGTCACTGGAATCAGGCCTTACAGGAACTTCGAGTTTTTACTCCCAGGAGCATGGTCGGTGCCGCTGACCTCGCGGAACAGCTTGGTTCCGGAGTATCGCCGGTGGTGCTGATGCTTCGGGAATTGCGCAAAAATACGACTTTTGTCGCGCAGGAAAAACAAGAAAGCGGACTGGAGAGTGCCGTGGAGCAGCAGGCGGCCAAGCGGGGAACCAGGAAATTGACGGGCGTGGCCGGAACAGCGCTTGCCAAAGCTGCCACCGAAAGCGTTTTGGACGTTGTAGCGCAGGCGCGCACCAAGGTTGCCCGGGAGGCGCTACGGGACGCGCAGCTGGTCACTCAGTCTTTCAAGCATCTTGACAGTCTCCTCGATGCAGAGGGAAATCCTGCTCCGGCTCTCAAGGGGGTTCATGACGCCATGAGGGACGCAGGTCTTCTTTTTCGAAGGGTCAATGACAGCAACAACAGAAGCAAGCAGTTGCTTGCTGCCTTGCAGGACATCGCCGAGGACCGGGACGGCACCTTGCATTCGCTCAGCAGCGCTGCGGAAAGGCTCCCAGCGCCTGTGCAAAAATGGTACTCCACTGTGTCCACGGGAGGCTTGAAACAGATGCTTGCAGAAGCTGCATCGATCATTGAATCGGTCTATCATGATTCTGTACTGAATGTGTACAATGCAGGACTGAAGGAACTTTATCCACTACGCATAGATAGTGATCTGGATGCAAATCTTGTTGAGTTTGCGAATTTTTTCAAAAAGGCAGGGGTATTTGACATATTTCATGACACATATATTCGCCCATTCGTCTCAAAAAATGGAGAAATTCGTCCTGTTCTGGGGTGTTCGCTGCCAATTTCGAAAAAATCAATTGAGCAATTGCAGCGAGTTCGTAAAATTCAGGATGCCTTTTTTATTTCCGATAATGATTTAGGCATCAGTTTCCTCATCGAGCCGTATGCTCTCGACGTAAAACTCAAGCAAGTTGAACTTTCTCATGGGAACAAGGTGCTGAGCTATTGGCACGGGCCGGTTCAGGGCGCGAATCTTGTCTGGCCGCTCGATGCAGGGCAGTCTCCTGAGGCTTCTTTGGCCATGACGGATGTGCACACAGTTAGGGCATTCAAGGAGATGCGTGGGGATTGGGCCTTTTTTCGCCTATTGCAGAACGGTAAAGTCAAGCTGCTGGAAGGAAATAAGTGCATTGTCGAATTGTACGAAAACGGGAAATGGGCGCAATTTCTTATCCAATTCCGAAACAAGGCAAACCCATTCGATCCTGAGGTATGCAGTTTTTCTTTGCCCGAAACATTGTTTTGAGTGTCATGAGAAATTGCCACTTCTGGCATATTCAATGGTCAATGACCAATGCGTTGCCCTGAATATGAAAAGAAGAATATTGGGCAGCGATTTGTTCATGGTGAGTCTGTGTCTTCTTTTCATGACGAGTTGCGCTTGGAAAAAAGGCACAGTGATGGATGCAGCTGGCCCCGTGGTATCGCGGGCTGTCGTGGTCAACCGTACAGTTCTTGAGCCGGCTTGGGATATTGTCGCCGGATCTTCGCGATCAGTGGTCGCATCCCAGGAGTTGTGGGGTTCATCCGCGTTGCCAACGCGGACGGAGTCTCCCCGAGCGCCGGCCATTCGTGAAGGAGAGTCAGCGGTGCTGAACTGGTTGCCGCCGGGAGAGACTGAAACCATGCAGCGTTTTGTGCACAACCTGCATGGAGGAAAAGGGGCGTCCGCATTCATTTTGAGTAGGGCCCGGCAGTATCTGCCAGTGATCCTTGACGCTCTTGAAAAGTACGATCTTCCTCGGGAGCTGGCATTTTTACCGCTGGTCGAGAGTCGTTTCGAGACTCAGGCGGTTTCCTCTGCTGGCGCGGCCGGTCTCTGGCAGATCATGCCGGACACGGCGCTCAGGTTTGGGCTCAATATCACCGAAAGTGATGATGAGCGTTTTGATGTGCGCAAATCGACATATGCGGCAGCAGCCTATCTGGCGGCCTTGCATAAGCGGTTCAAGGATTGGCCGTTGGCTCTGGCCGCCTACAATTGCGGGGAAGGCGCAATGTCCCGTGCGCTCAAGCAAACAGGCGCGGGAACGCTTTCGGAGCTGATCGCGATATGCCGAATGGGAGAATCCACGTCCGTTGTCCTGGCCCGCGAAACGCTGGAGTATGTGCCGAAATTTGTCGGCGCGGTTCAGGTCATGTCCAGCCTGGTGAATATCGCAGAGGGGCGGCCCGGGAGTGGCGACGCATGTGACGGTCTCTTGCCCCGGAGCGCGGTTACAAGGATTTGCCATGAGAATGAGGTGGCGTTGCAGGGCGGGGCCCCATGATTGGCAGAAGAATGCAGTGAAAGAGGTGGATTCATGAAATCGGCTTCATCGGCAGCCGCCCTCACGGTCGAATCCTGGGGCATGACCAGGCGGGGGCACGCGTGTCATGAAAATCAGGATGCGTTTTTGAACTGGCCGGAGCATCTGCTCTGGGGCGTGGCGGATGGAGTCGGGGGCACCGGCAACGGGGCGTCGGCAAGCCGGCTTTTGGTGCAGTACCTGATGCGCACTCCGGCTCCGCCATCCTTGGACGGCCACGTTGAAAATGTCACCCGCCTTCTGGCGCGCTCCAACCGGGAGCTTCGTCAGGACGGTCTGGGCGATGCCGCCAGTACCGTCGTCGTGCTGTTGATCCATAGTGGCGGCGCTGCCTGTGTGTGGTCGGGAGACAGCCGGTGCTATCTGTTGCGCGAGAGCACGCTCTATCAGTGCACGCGAGACCACACTGCGCGCCAACGTACGATAGAACGCGATGAGCTTACGCACCATGAAGCCGAACGCATGGTGCGTGGCAACGTGGTCACCAATGCCGTTGGGGTTCGGGACACGCTCCGGCTGGAGATAACACGTTTGTCCTTGCGACGTGGCGACAGGTTTCTGCTCTGTTCTGACGGGCTCTCGGACAGTGTTTCTTCTGAAGCTCTTGTCGCGCATCTTGGCAGGTCTCGGGCCAGGGACGCCGCCTTGGGCATTGCAGAGACTCTGGATGGAAAGGAACATCCGGATGACGCAACTTTTGTGACCGTTTTCCTTTCAGGATAATAATGATGGGCGGAAGGAAAAAGCGGCAGCGTCAAGCCGTGGGCAAAAAGAGTCCGGCCCTGGATCGTATTTCCAAAGTCTGGGTGCCGAGGACTGGCGGCCCGGGACGCTTCGTTCTCCAATCCGGCCTTGGGGTGGGAGGCATGTGCGAGGTGTGCTCTGCCATTGATCTGCGGCGGATGGAGTGTGGAGACCCGCGCCCCGTCGTGGCGGTGAAGCGTTTGCTGCCCAGCCTGGTCGACAACCGCAAGGCACAGCTGGCTCTTGCCCGGGAATTTTTCATCTTGCGCCATCTGACGCATCCCGGCGTTGTGCGCGTGTTCGATCTGCACAGGGAGCATTGGGGCATTTGTTTCAGCATGGAATTGCTGGAAGGGGCATCGGCATATTCGATCCTCGGCGAGCACCCCTCGGGGATGGGAAAGTCAGGGATTGTCGCAGGCCGCAAGATTTTCGACATCTTGGACTATCTGCACGCACATGGCGTCACTCATGGAGATGTTAAGCCCGCCAATATTGTCTTGGAACAGGACGGGCGGCTTGTGCTCCTTGATTTCAACGTCACGCAATTCAGCGCGAGGCCCGGGCTGGCAAGCTCCGCGATGTCTCGTGGCCTGGAGAAGTCCCTGCATGTCCCTGCCTACAGTCGCCTTCATTCCAGCCCTCAGATGCTTTGCGGCGCTGCGCCTTCGCCCAGCTGTGATGTTTTTTCAGCCAGTTGTACCGTGTATGAATTGCTTTCGGGAGAGCACCCCTTCAAAATGTTGCCTGCTGATGAGGCGGCAACTCGGAAACTCGAACCGGTTCGGCCGGCATGTTTGCCGGGCCGACAATGGAAGTGGCTTCGACGTGGATTGTCGTTCGAGTCTCGGGACCGGCCAAGTCCAAGGCAGCTTTTGGCCGCTTTCGGAGAACGGAGCTGGTTCAAGTCGGTGTCATGAAGGCCGCACCCTCGTCGTCCGAAGCAACCATCAGCCGCGTGAGCCGCTTTATTACCCAAGACGAACGCAGCGCATGGAAATCGAGCCCAACGTCACTCGGTCATTGAAGAACGTCGGTGCGTTATCCGCGCCTGCGGCGCCCAGCACGTAAAGCAGGGGCAGATAGTGTTCTTCCGTGGGGATGGCCTGCCGGGCGTTCGGCAAGTTCGGATAGTCAATCAGGGCCTGGTGGTTGGCTGCGATGATCAGGTTCGCCATGGCGGCATCGCTCTCTAACGCCCAATCGAAGCCCGCTTCGTGCCAAGCCATGGCCCGCAGGTTGTGGACCATGTTGCCGCTGCCCAGAATCAGCACGCCTTCCTTTCTCAATGCACCCAGCTCCCTGCCGAGGTCATAGTGAAAGGCCGGGGGTGCGCCCGCATCCAGACTGACCTGCACCACGGGAATGTCCGCTTGCGGATACATGCGGCAGAGCACGGACCACGCGCCGTGATCCAGGCCCCAGGAGCGGTCTGGCCGGATACGTGTAGAGCGTGCCGCGGCTTGTACCCGTTCCGCCAAGTCCGGCGAGCCTGGTGCCGGATAGGTCATGTTTTCGAGGGCCGCCGGAAACCCGGTGAAATCGTGGATGGTCGCTGGATGCTCCATGGCTGTCACGCAGGTGCCGTCCGTTTCCCAGTGCGCGGAAATGCAGACGACACCGTTGGGGCGCGGCAGGTATTTTCCCAGTTCCACCCAGGTTCGACTGAACTCGTTGTCTTCGATGGCGTTCATGGGGTTGCCGTGGCCGACGAACAATGTGGGCATGCTCATGGTGGCCTCATGTCCTGATGGTGAAGACCCGGGTCCAGGCCAGGGTCAGGGCGATGGAGAAGATGACGGCGACGATGCCCAGAGCCACGTCGTACATGGGCGGAGCGGCCAGGGCCAAACGGATGAACAGTGTTGACAGGGCATAGCCGGAGTTGCGGAAGACCGCATGGAACGAGGGCCTGAAGCATTGGGAGATGAGTACCACAAGGATGTCGGTGAATATGAGCAGGGTGTAGAAAACCGGAAAGAAATCGATCTGGGGCAGACCCGTTATCTTGTTATAGAGATTGCCAAGGCCCAGGACGAAAAAGGTGGCGAGGATCAAAAGGGCGATGCCCTTTTTCGCGGCCACGAACCGAAACAGATCGTGCGGCAGACCCATGTCCTGCTTTTTGCCTGGCTGAATGCGATAATAGACGCCAAGCAGGGCGAAAATGACCAAGGCTCCGAACCCATAGCCAAGAATGTGCAAGACGGGAGTCAATTCCGTGCCCACGGTGATGGGTTCTGCGAAGTAGGACAATTCCTTGAAGGCGTCCCGCAGCAGAATGAGTGACAGAATCTCGAACTGTTTGCCCACGGATTTGGAAAAGGAGCAGGGCAGGGTGAAGATGAGACTCACGACTTCAAGGATCAGCACCAAGGTGAACGCCAGGTTCACTGCATGGAAATGGTTGGTGGGCGTGTGTGCGGCCAGAGAGGCAGGGAGCAGGCCCTGCCGGTTCAGTTCTATGCTGACGAGCGCGCCCAGGAATACGACGATGAGCCCCAACGCAAAACGCCTGTGCATGCGCTCATGCTCCCAGAAATGATGCAGGGGATCGAATATGTAGGTGAGACGCTCGAACAGGAAATCCATGGGCTGGCTCCGCGTTTTTTTTCTATAAATATCTTGATGTTATGGACACGGCTTCGCCAAGGTAGGATTTTCGGGTCTCATCGTTGACCACGTCCAGACTGCCAAAAAAAGCATGGTGCAGGACTTCCATCCCGCAAAGTTCGAAGATGCCTGTGTCCGTGGTCAAAGACATGGCTTCGTGCATGCCTTGAGATGTGTAGAACGGACTGGGCAGCCCTGTCGTGTTGAAAATGAGGACTCTCTTCCCGTTCAGCAGTCCTTTCGCGGACTCCCCTTGCAGGGAGTAGGCAAATCCCTGGCAAAAGACCCGATCGACATAGCCTTTGAGCATGGCCGGCATTCCGGCCCACCATACCGGGTAGACAAAGGTCAGCAAGTCGGCCCAGGCTATGAATTCCTGCTCCTGCCTGACATCCTGTGGAGGCGCTTCCGTGGGGCTGTCCACATCCCTTTTCGACAATACCGGATTGAAGGCGATTCCATACAAATCTCGAAAACATGTGTCGTGCCCCAGCGCTTCGGAAACGGCCTGTATCGAATCGGCGATAGCACGGTTGAAGCTTGTGGCGCTGGGGTGGCAGAAAATGATCAGGTGGTTCATGGCATCCCCTTGTTGGTGCATGCGTTGCGTGGAATCGGCCCGGACGGTCTTCCCGCGATCCCTGAGAAAGGAATTCCGGGTTATGGCGCACCATACGACAAGGGTGAAAATCTTGAAAGCGATATTTGCCAAGCACGGGGTCTTTGAGGCAAAAATTTGCTGCAGGTCAAGTCTGCCGCAAAAGGTCCAGAATCTGATCGGGACTCGGGATACGTCTGGTTTGCTGCTTGGAATATATCAGTGTGTCGCCAAGCAGAATTTCGAAGTCGCCTTTGCTTCCGCGCGTAAGGAATACGGTGACTCCTGCTTCGGAGCGCAGTCTGTCCGCAAGACTTGCGGCGCGTGTCTCATAACCCATTCACAAACCGCAGTACACGATTTGTACCTGCACAGTGTCGCCCCCATGCGTCATTGTGTTCATTTCTGAAAGAATTCCGATTGCTTGAGCTCGCCGCCTTCGAAGGTCAGGACGTAATACCCGCCGCTGGCCTCATAGGTCAGCTGAGTGATGTAGAGGAGGCGTTCTCCGCCGCTTCGCGTGGTGCTTTTCACTTCGCCGATGCGGTCTTCCCACAAGGGGACGCCGCATTTTTGGCGGACTTTGGTGATGATGGTGCCAGGGGTCATGAGATCTCCCTGGCAGCGAAGATCCGCGGCCTGGACCGGGTTTGTCAAAAATAAAAGCAGGGTGAGCAGAAAAAAGAGCTTTCTCATTGAGTTGTCTCCGATTAATTGATGACCAAGGTATTCTAGACCGCAACTGAATCACGAGTAAAGAGGACATTATGAACTACCGAGTCGAGAAGGACTCTCTTGGAGAACGCAAAGTGCCGGAGCACGCCTATTATGGCGTGCAGACCGTGCGGGCCATGGAGAACTTTCAGGTCACGGGGATTCCCATTTCCCATTATCCGCTGCACATCGAGGCCTTGGCGTGTATCAAGCAGGCGGCGGCCCTGGCCAATCTGGAGCTTGGGCTGCTCGATGCGGACATTGCCGACGCCATCCTGGGCGCTTGCCGGGAGGTGCGCGAGGGGAAGCTGAACGATCATTTCGTGGTTGACGTCATTCAAGGCGGGGCCGGGACTTCGGTCAACATGAACATGAACGAGGTTGTCGCCAACCGGGCGCTGGAACTGATGGGCCACGCCAAGGGCGAATACGGGTTCTGCCATCCCAACAACCACGTCAATCTGTCCCAGTCCACCAACGACGTGTACCCCACTTCGCTTCGAATCACGGCCATCTGGAAGATCAGGGAGCTGGTGAGCGCCATGGGGGATCTGGTCGATGCCCTGGCGTGCAAGGGCGATGAGTTCGCCGATGTGCTCAAAATGGGCCGAACCCAGTTGCAGGATGCCGTGCCCATGACGCTCGGACAGGAGTTCTCGGCCTGGGCGGTGACCGTGGGCGAGGACATTGACCGCGTTCAGGACTGTCGCAAGCTGCTCATGGAGATCAACATGGGGGCGACGGCCATCGGCACGGGCATCAACACCGTGCCGGCCTACGCCGCGTTTGTTTGTGAAAAGCTGGCTCATATCACCGGCCTGCCTCTGACCAAGTCGCCCAATCTGGTGGAGGCCACTTCGGACACAGGGGCCTTCGTGCAGCTCTCGGGCGTTTTCAAGCGCGTGGCGGTGAAGCTGTCAAAGATATGCAATGATCTGCGTCTGCTTTCCTCGGGTCCATATGCCGGCCTCGGGGAGATCAACCTTCCGCCGAGACAGCCGGGTTCGTCCATCATGCCCGGGAAGGTCAACCCGGTCATTCCGGAAATGGTAAACCAGGTCTGCTTTCAGGCCATCGGCAACGATCTGACCGTGACCATTGCCGCAGAACACGGACAGCTCGAACTCAACGTCTTCGAGCCCATCATCGCCTTCAACCTGTTTCAGACCATGGACATGCTCCTGCGGGCCATGCGCATCCTCAAGGATCGCTGCATCGTCGGCATCACCGCCAACCGGGAGCGGTGCGCCCAGCTGGTGCGCATGTCCGCCGGAATCGTGACCGTGCTCGTGCCCTATCTGGGCTATGACGAGGCCGCGGCCATCGCCAAGGAGTCGGTGGCGACCGGAAGAACGGTATATGATCTGGTGCTGGAGAAGAAGCTCATGACTATCGAAGAGCTTGAAGACGCACTTGATCCCATGAAGATGACGCATCCGCGCATGGTGCAGAGAAGCGCATGTCCTCGCCCAGAGGGAACACCGCTTCGATGATCCGTGCGAGGAAGGGGGTGACGATTGGTCTGTTCAGACAGGCTTGACGAAAGGACCGGGAGCGGCCAAAGCGAATTCATGTGGCGTTCGGCGTTATGTGAACTTCTCCGATATCTGCGGGTGGCTCCCTTTCCGCATCTGACTTCGCTCAAGGTTTCGGCCCTGGCGGCTTTGTCGGGTTGCGAGGCATGGCTTTTTCTTGAGCAGCCGGAGTTTTCCTGGGCGGCATGGGTCTGGATTGGGTTGACCGGCCTTTTTGCCTGGGGCGTGGTTCTGTGCCAGGCGGATGCCTTTTCGCGTTACCGGGAGTTCAAGAGGCTGCGTCGGTTACTGAGGCGCTACGGGTTCAGGCCCGGACTGTTTCGGCTGGTGGCGGCTTCCCGCTGCCAGCGTGACGCTGCGCTGCTGGCTGCCCGAGAGACGGGCTGCCGGGCTCAGGCCCGGCATGTTTTTCGGGAGCTCGGGTATCGCTGGTACCATATTCTGCCTGACGCCATCCTGGCCAATCCCTTCATTTTCTTCCATCCCAGATTTTTGCGATCCACCTTCGTGCCGGGGAAGCGGACCAAGGGCCTGCCTTGCGGGTGACGCCGTCGAAGCGGAGTCTTGCGGCCTTGCCGAGGTAATCCCGTGGTACAAAAAAAGGGAACCTCCGAGGGCTCCCTTTTTTTCGGGCGGTTTACCAGTTCTCGGCAAGTTCCTCGAAATGGGCCTGGGGATGGGCGCAGGCCGGACAGAGTTCGACGGCCTTTTCACCGGCATGCACGTAGCCGCAATTGCGGCAGCGCCACGTGATCTTGTTTTCCCGCTTGAAAACACGCCCTTCCTCGATATTTTTGGCCAGCGCCAGATAGCGCCGCTCGTGTTCCTTTTCGGCCACGGCGATGGACAGCATGATGGCGGCGATTTCCGGGAATCCTTCTTCTTTGGCGGTCTTGGCGAATTCAGGATACATGTGTTCCCATTCGTGGTTTTCACCACCGGCGGCTTCGCGCAGGTTTTCCAGGGTGGTGCCGATACGACCTGCCGGGAAGGATGCGGTGATCTCAACTTCCCCACCTTCAAGCAGATTGAACAGTCTTTTGGCGTGGGCCATTTCCTGGTCCGCCGTTTCGGCAAAAATTTCGGAAATCTGGACAAACCCGTCCTTGCGGGCCTGCTTGGCAAAGTAGTTGTAGCGATTGCGGGCCTGGGATTCACCTGCAAAAGCGGTCAGAATATTTTTTTCGGTCTGTGTTCCTTTCAGAGATTTCGACATAAATCCTCCATGGTTGAAATATGAACTGCGTCTATCAGTGTAAACCTGATCTGTCAAGTTAATAAGAATGATTCTTGATAATAGGCAGATTGTCGATCTTTTTGCACTTTTTGATGCCCGTGCCCGGGTAACCGTTGGTCTTGACGTCCGTGCGATCGTGTTTATTTAGTTGCCATCGTAATGATTGGAGGTATGCCGTATGGTTATCGATTTCAGTACATACTATGATTTACCGCGTAACGTGGATAGTTTTTTCGAAGAGCTGTGGAGGCCGAGTACATTGAGTCAGAGACGCATCTCCTATCCTCCTGTCAACATCAGCGAGGGGGAAGATGAAATTGTCGTCATGTCGGAAATTCCTGGAATGGATACAGAAGACATCGAACTGACCTTGAATGAAAAGAGCTTGGTCATCCGGGGCACCAAAAAGAATGAGGTCGGCAATTATTACAGACAGGAGCGTCCGACCGGGAGCTTCCAGCGGATCATCAGCCTGAATGTTCCCGTGCGCGCGGAGGCGATCAAGGCATCCATGAAGGATGGGGTGCTGCGGGTGGTCCTGCCCAAAGCCAAGGAAAGCCATCCGCTGACCATCGCCATCGATGCCCAGTAAGTGTTGCAAGGAGGAGATGAGCCCATGACTAACGATATGGAAAAAAAGACGGCCCCGGCCCTGCCCCGATTCCGCCCCAACACCGACGTGCTGGAACGTGAGGACGGATTCCACATTTTCGTGGACATGCCCGGAGTGGGCAAGGACGGCCTGTCCATTGACCTGAGGGATAACGAACTGGAGATTCGCGGCAAGGCGGTCTACCCGCGAGAGGAAAACGCCAAGGCCCTGCATGTGGAGTTTGGGGATGGGGAATACGTACGTACGTTCACCATTTCGGACGGTGTGGACCGGGAAGGTATCCGCGCCAGCCTCAAGAAGGGTCTGCTTGAACTCTACTTGCCCAAGGCGGCCCGCTTCAAGCCTCGCCGTATTGAGATCCAGGCCGGATAAGATAGCTTGGGGCCGAACGTCTGGTGCTTTGGGCGTTTTTAAGGCTGCATGAAACAGGAAAAAGCGCGTCCGGACATTTCATGTCAGGGCGCGCTTTTTTATGAGCTGAATTTTCTCAATCTTTGGTGGGCAATTCACACCCTGCGTCCTTGGTCGAACCGGGTCCGACCAGGGGGCGGAAGCATCTTTTCGTGCCCCCGCATATGGGGCAGCGCCAATCTTCCGGCAGGTCTTCAAACTTCACCCCTGCCGGGATTTTTCCCTTCCTGTCACCCTTGTCCGGATTGTACATGTAGCCGCAGTTGACTGTCTGACACTGGTAAATCTCTTCGGGGGCCGCCATTGTCCGCTCCTGTTTTGATTGTTGATCGGTATTATACATTGGGCCGCAGGGTGCAGGACGTCACGGGGAGGGCGGCCACGCAGGGCCGCCCCTACGGGATGCGGAGATTGTCGGAATCGGTTGCCCAGAGGGGCTGGGCGGCGCTCCATCCGAGCTGGTCGAAAAGATCGAGGAGTTCCTGGGCCGGGGGGCAGGTCAGGGTCATGGGACTGTTGTCTTTGGGGTGGCGGAAGGAGAGTTCCACGCTGGCCAGCAAGAGGCGATGCACGCCGAAATGTTCGCGAAAGAAGCGATTCTGGCGGCCGTCGCCGCGCAGCACGTCTCCGATGAGCGGGTGGCGGATGTGGGCGAAGTGACGCCGGATCTGATGCGTGCGGCCGGTTTTGGGTCGGACCTGAACCAGGCTGTAGCGGGCGGTTGGGTTGGGGCCGACTGGGTGCGGGATTTCCGCCGTGGCCAGGCGCGAGAATTCGGTCCGGGCTTCTTGCAGGTTGCCGGAATCGGATTTGAGCGGATCGTCGATGAGGCCTTGAAGAGGCGTGAAGCCCCTCGTCACGGCAAGATAGGTCTTGCCCACATCCTGCCCCGCAAACTGGAGGGCCAGGATGTGGGCGTTCTGTGACGAGAAGGCCATGATCATGAGGCCCGAGGTGGGGCGGTCCAGGCGGTGCACAGGATACAGGCGCTGTCCGAGCTGGTCGCGCAGCATCTGGAGCAGGAAGGGTTCGCGTCCGGCATGGGCGTTGCGGTGCACCAGCAATCCGGCCGGTTTGTGCACGGCGACGAACTGCTCGTCCCGGTACAGTACCGGAATTTCCGCGATTTCAGCTTCAGGCATTGTTTTCGGTCAGCTCGCCGCGCAGGTTCTTCGGCATGCGCTCCCGAATTTCCTCCGGCGTGAGGCCCAGGCTGAAAAGATAGATCATCTTGGTCAGGGCCGCTTCCGCCGTCATGTCCGCGCCAGAGACCACTCCCGCACGAGCAAGAGCCGAGCCGGCCTGGTAGCCGCTCTGGTCCACCGTGCCGCGCAGGCACTGGGTACAGTTGACGATGACCACGCCGCGCGCGCATGCCTCGGCCAGAACGTCCATCAGTTCGGCGTCATTGGAGGGGCCGTTGCCGAGCCCATAGGTCTCAAGCACGAGCCCCTGCAACGGCGAGCGCAGCACATTGGCCACAAGCTCGGCCGAGATACCCGGAAAAAGCCTGAGCGCTCCGACCTTGGCGTCGGACAGCGGGTGCACGGTCAGGCCGTTCACGGGGCGCGTTGGGAGAAGCAGCTCGGGATGGGGGCGGATGGTCACGCCGATATGTCCCAGGTCCGGGTAATTTGGGGAATCAAAGGCCTGGAATCCGGCGGCATCGACCTTGGTCGTGCGGCAGCCGCGCAGGAGACGGTTGCCGAAGCACAGGCAGACCTCGGGCACCGGCGTCAGGGCGATGACCATGAGCGCCGTGACCAGATTGTCCCGGCCGTCGCTTCTGACCCTGCACAGGGGAATCTGTGATCCGGTCAGGACCACGGGTTTGGCCAGGCCCTCAAGCATGAACGGCAGGGCAGACGCCGTGTAGGCCATGGTGTCCGTGCCGTGAATGACGATGAACCCGTCGAATTCGTGGTACTTGTCGGCGATGTCGCGGGCGATGGCCAGCCAGTGTCTGGGGCCCATGTTGGAGGAATCGAGCAGGGGCGCGTACTCGCAAATGACGTAGGCGGGCATTTCCGGGCTTGAAAAATCAGGCATGGATGCCATGACGCGGCCCAGGTATCCCGCTTCCGGCGCATATCCCTGCGGCGTCGGCTTCATGCCGATGGTCCCGCCCGTGTAGAGGATGCAGACCTTTTTTTTCACGTGGCGCTCCAGGCCGTGAGCTTCCAATGGATAAACTCCATGATCTCCTCGTGTTCGTTTTTGCCCGCGCCCCGGATCATCATGGGGTCGCCAAAGCAGAAGCGGGCCGGAATCTCCGGCCGGATGGCTCCATAATCCTTGCTCAGCGTGCCAAGGCCCCAGGCGTCGGTCTTGAGGGCCAGAGGCACAACCGGCACTCCCGCCTTCTTGGCCAGCTTGATGCCGATGGAGTTGAAGGCCTTGCGGTCAAGATTCATGGTGCGTGTCGTCTGGGGAAAGACGATGACGGAAATGCCCCGCGCCAGGCGCTCCTGTCCCTGCTCCATGACGGCCTTGAAGTCGTCCCGGGGATTGACGCGGTCGACGGCGATGGGTTCGACGGCGTTAACTATCCGCTGGAAGATTGGATAGGTCGTCAGACTGCGCTTGATCACAAAGGCGATGGGCCGATGGGTGGCCAGGATGGCCGGCATGCAGAAGGTTTCCAGGGTGGACATGTGGTTGGCCACGACCACGCAGGGTCCGGGCAGGTTCGTGACGGCGGAAGCGTTTTCGATGTGAAAACGCAGGCCGCTGGCTTCGGCCCTGCGCATGACGGTCAGGCTGTCCACGGCCCATTTCTCCATGGAATAGCCGCCTCCCCTGGTTCGCCACGCAGCCTCGCAGACTATGGACAATATCCGCGCATAAAAGGCCGCGCTGGGAAAAAGCCGTGAAAACGGGCCGATCTTAATTTCAGGGGTATGGTAAGGATCGCTGAGAGACTTGATGTTCATGCAAAAGCTACCGGGATGGGGTTTGAGGGGCCGCGGCACTCCTGCCCCTTCGTGTTTCGTGCCCGCGCACGTTAGCTCAAGAGGTCACGGGCTTCCAGATGTTTTTCAATGGTTTTCCTCCGGCGGCCGTTGGCTTCACAACGCCTGCGTCAGTTTGGGCAGGATGGCGCGCAGCTGCGCCGTCTCTTCGGGGGTCAGGGCCGATTGCAGATCCCGGGTCAGGTGCAGGTGATGGGCGTGGTGCTCGCGGTACAGTTCCTGCCCGGCCTCGGTCAGGGTCACGAGGATGGAACGGCGGTCCGTCTCGTGCGGGATGCGCGCCACCAGACCCAGTTTTTCCAGGCGGTCCACCCCCACCGTCAGGGTCCCGGTGGTCACGCCCATCTTGGCCGCGAGTTCCTTCATGCGCAAAGGGGACTGCTGACCCAGGATTTCAAGGGTGTGCATCTGCGGCAGGGTGATGGCCGAGTCTCGGACCACGGCCTGTTCCCAGGAAGAGAGTTTTTCGTAGAATTCGATGATCAGATCGCTTAGTTGTTCAAGCTCATGCATGGTCGGCCTCCGGGCAGACCTGATCCCGGCTTTCCGCCGGGCACGGGCAGGCATGTACTTCAACGGTGACACGCTCCAGATGCGCAACTTCGGACAGAAGATCCTTGTAGTATTCGGGCGGACGAGGGGTCCCGTCTTCGACGGTGAGGTGGCCCGCCAAGCGGCGCGGTCCCACGTTCCAGACATAGAGGTCGCGAACCCGTACCTCTCCTCCCTGCTCGATGCGACGCAGGATGTCCGCATGCAGATCCTTGTCCGCGCGGCGATCAAGGAGGATCCAGCCGGTTTCGCGCATGAGGCCGATGGCCCAGCGCCCGATGACCAGCGCTCCGACAATGCCCATGACCGGATCGAGCCAGTTCAGGCCGTAGTACTTCCCGCCCAGCAGGGCGAAAATGGCCAGGACCGAGGTCAGGGCGTCGGCCAGGACATGCATGTAGGCGGCCTTCAGGTTGTGGTCGTGACTGTGTACATGGTCTTCATCGCGAAGCCACCATGCGCTGACCAGATTGATGACCAGGCCCAGCACCGCCACCAGCGTTGCCGGGCCAAAGGAGATGGGCACGGGTGAGAAGAGCCGGGTCAGGGATTCGCCCGCCATGTAGAGAGCCACGAGGATGAGGCCCACCGCCGAGGCGAATCCGGCCAGGGCATTGACCTTGCCCGCGCCAAAGACCAAGTCGGGGTTGTCGGCGTTCTTGCGCGCCCAGACATAGGCGAACCAGGCCACGGCCATGGCGCCGGCATGACTGGCCATGTGCCAGCCGTCGGCCAGGAGTGCCATGGAGCCGAAAATCCAGCCAGAAAAGATCTCAACGGCCATGGTGATCACGGTCAGCCAGAAAACGAAACGGGTCCCGCGTTCGCCGTGATCAGGATTGTGGTGATGGTCATGGCCGCAGGAACATGAATGGTTGTGCATGGGGATGCTCGCTATTGTTTGCTTATCGAGTTGTTTGATACGCAAACAATTATGTGGATATTGTTTGATTGTCAAACTTGAATTTCGTTTTTTTGAACCGATAGTACAGGGATGTTTCATGCTTGATACGCACGCCAGACGGCTTTTTCAGCCGATTTTTGACACCATGGCGCATGCCTTGGGTCGCAGGGGAATCGGGCCGGCGGCAGTGACCCTGTCGGCCGCGCTTCTGGGCGGGTTGGCTGCGGGAGCCATGGCCCTGGGCTGGCCAGTCCTGTTCCTGGCCTTGCTGTGGCTTTCAGGGCTGCTGGACGCGGTGGATGGAACCCTGGCTCGCCAGGGCGGAGTGACGAGCAGGGCCGGGGCCATGCTGGACATTGTCTGCGACCGGGCCGTGGAGGCGCTGGTCATCGTGGCTTTCGGGCTGCGTTTTCCCGAGGCAAGGCTTGAGCTTCTGGTGCTTTGCGCGGCCATCATCCTGTCCCTGACGGTTTTCCTGACGGCGGCAGCGTCCCTGCCCGCGTCCGTCGGCAAGAGTTTTCACTATCAGGCCGGTCTGGCCGAACGCAGCGAGGGGTTCCTGTTTTTTTCCCTTATGGCCGTGTGGCCGTCGGGAGTCCCGGGAGTGGCGCTGGTCTTTGCGTTGACGGTATTGTTCACGGCAGGTCAGCGCCTGCGGGCGGCGCTTGGATTTTTCAGGGATTGACAATTGTCCCGGGCTTTGAAAGTCCCGGAAACAAACAATTTTGGAGGCAACAGTGCAGGACAAAGACGGAATCTTCTATTACCCGTATCCCGAGAACAAGCGCATCCGCATGTTCGTGCGGGAGCAGGACGGCAATATCGAGTTCAGGCTCAGCAATGTCGATCATCCGGAAATATGGGAACGGCACGGCTGGCTGGACCTGGACATCATCCGGCGCGGCGCCAAAATGTTCGAAGAGCGTGGATCCAAGGCCGATCCGACGAAAATCTACGACCTGGAAACCGCGCGCTATCTGCTCAAGGAAGCCAGAAAAAAATAACCCGGCTCCGGGGGATGCATGACCATGGAAGGTTTGGTGCAGGTGGCGGGGATCGGCAGCTTGGCCGAAGGGCGCATGCTGCTCGATTGCGGCGCGGATCTGCTCGGTTTTCCCCTGCGCCTGCCGGTGCATGCGACGGACACCTCGGAGGATGAGGCGCGGGCCATCATCGCGGAGCTTGGGCCGTCGTTCTGCGTGCTCATCACCTACGAGCAGGACCCGGATCGTCTGGTGGAATTCTGCCGTTTCTTGAACGTGAACACGGTGCAGCTTCATGCCGACGTCTCCGCAGACACCCTGGCCCAGATCAGGACCCGCCTGCCCCTGCGTATCTTCAAGAGCTATGTAGTGGGCCGCGAGTCCATGAGCCCCGCACGGTTTGCGCAGATCTACTCGCCGGTTTGCGAAGCCTTTATCACCGATACGTTCGACCCCTCGACGGGAGCCAGCGGCGCGACGGGCCTGGTCCACGACTGGGGCGTGAGTGCGGAGTTGGTTCGGCACAGCCCGCGTCCGGTCATTTTGGCCGGCGGCCTGAACCCGGCCAATGTTCGTCAGGCCATAAGGTCGGTGCGTCCGGCCGCGGTCGATGTGCACACGGGCGTTGAAGCCCCGGACGGCTCCAAGGACCCGGAATTGGTCCGGGCCTTCGTGCGTGAAGCCCGCGCCGGATTTGCCGAGGCTGCCGGGTAGTGATGCCATTTCGCCAAGTATTTTCAGGTATAAAGGCCCCGACCCGAAGGACGTACTTCCGGGTCGGGGCCTTTGTGCGTCGAAACTGAAGGGCTGGGGTTCGGGCGCATGGGCCGATTGTGGTCGGGGTGCCGGTGACGGGCCGTGCCGTCCGATGATTTGCCGATCGGCCCTTACTTCAGGTCGAAGAGAATGCCGCCTGTTCCGTCTGGAACCGGTACGGGTGGTTCCGGCGCATGGTAGATCTTGCGGATTTTCTCGCCGAGCACGCGCAGATCCTCCAGAGACCGCTTCGAATTGCTCACCTTGCCCAGCAGGCGTGCAAGGATCTGATCCTTGCGCGGACCATCCTCGATGGATTTCAAGGCTTCGATATAATCCGACATCAGTCCGTATTGCATGGCCTGGGCCTGCACGATGTTGTTCAACCGGTCCGAGAGGCCGCCCATGGTCCGGCGGTAGGTTTCCAGTTCCGTGCGTTCGATGACCGCGCGCATGTCGTGCAGGATGATCTGGTAACTTTCCAGCAGGCCCGAGTTGCGGTTTTTTCTGCAGCCGCCCGTGATCGCGACCTCGACGGTTTCCCCGGTCAGGGTCTTGAGCCGGGTCGGGTGATCGGTGATGCTGCCGTCCTGGATGATCGTGGACATGATGGCCTTTCGCTCGTCTTCGTCCGTGAAATGGTCAATGACGTTGCCCTTCAGCGCGTGCTCGCGGCTCTCGTACTCAAAAAGCGAGATGGCGGCCTGGTTTATGTCCACGAAGCTTCCGTCCGGCATGGCCACGAAGATCGGGTCGGTGGAGTACTGGAAGATGCGCCGGTATTTTTGCTCGTTGACGCGCAGTTTTTCCTCGTCGTTCTTGCGGTCCGTTATGTCCTTGATGAAATGGTAGATCTGCTGGATCCTGCCCAGGCCCTGCTCCTTGTAGATGACCTCGCCTTCGTCGCGGACCCAGCGGATATCGCCGTTGGCGTGCACGATGCGATATTCGATGCGGTCGATCTCCTTTTCTATCAGCCCCGCGTAGAAGGCTTGAACCTTCGCGGCGTCCTCGGGGAAAACCAAGTCTATCGGGTGAAAGATGTTCCCGACAAACTGGTCGGCAGGCAGTCCGTAAAGGCCTTCCGTGGCGCTGTTGGCCGACTCTATGCGTGAGTGCTCACGGTCGAAGGCCATGATCACTTCGGGGATGGAATCGAGAATACGCTTGAGTTTCTGGCTGGTCTTGGTCTTCTGGGTGATGTCGGTGAGGGAACAGAGCAGCGCCGGCTTGCCTTGGTAGCTGATCTTTCTGGCCTGCATTTCGACGAACGATTCCGTTCCGTTTGCGTCCAGCAGGGTGAACTCGATCGGTTTTTGGGAGCAGCTCGGCTCGTCCGGAATTCTGTTCAGGTATTTCTCGACCCGATCGTGATGCTTGGGGATGACGAAGTCGCAAAAGGACCTGCCGAGCAAAGTCTCGCGCCCGGCGTTGCATATCGCGGCGAAACAGAGGTTGGCATGGGAAATCCTGCCGTCTCGAAGGATGACCGCTCCCTGGCTCAGGGCGTCGAGCAGCTGGATATGTTCGGGGTTCATGAGATGCATATGTTCATTCCTGGCCGAGAAATTTTTCGGCCGATTACTTCGAGGTGATGTCGATCATGTCCAGTCTGGTCAGGCTGGCCCGGGCGCGCGTGCCGGGAGCGTTCAGCAGATGCCAGGCCGTGTACTGCTCGGCATAGAGGGTCCCTGCCGACATCCCGTCCACGGGCACGATGACGTTCAAGCCGCGCATGGCGGCCCCGGTGGCGGTGTGCAGGACCGCACCTTCGGCGGTGGTGCCGGTGATGATGACGTTGCTGACGCCCAGTTTTTTCAGGATCGCGTCCAGTTCGGTGTTGAAGAACTTGTCCACCGATGACTGGACAATGGGTTCTCCGGGCAGGGGCCTAGCCTCGGGAAGAATGGTTTCAGGCGTGCCTCTGCTGGTCAGGCTGTGCACCACGGGCATCCCCGCTGCCCTGGCCTTGGCCAGGAAGGCCCCGATGCGGGGTGCGGACTCCACGCAACGCGGCCGCGCCTGCATGTTGCAGGTCCGCTCTTCGATGTCGAGGACCAGAAAAGCCGTATTTGCCGGGCTGACAGCCACGGCCTTGAGTTCCACGGGCGTGGGAGGCGTAACCGTGTTCCATTCTTCGATAATGGTTCCCGCCAGGGCGGGCGTTATGCATAGGAAGACAAGCGCTGTCAAAATGAAAACCAGTCTTGATTTTTTCATGGGATGCCTCCTCGCGGGCTGTCATGGGTTGCTGATCGGGATGCACATGTTATCTGGAGTTTTTGCCCCTGCTTTTCGAATATTATACACGGCCCGGCCTTCGGCAATGACCACATCCGGATTATTGGCGGAGAAAATCTGCACGGTGGCGTTGCCGACCCTGTTGCCCAGCAGCTTGACCTCGCCGATGGCGATGAGATCCGCCGGGTCGGCCGGGCGCAGGTAGTCCACGCGCATGTCGATGGTAGCCACCCGGTCGCGCACCGAGCAGGCCGCCCACACCGCCGAGCCGCCGCAGGTGTCCACGAGCATGGAGATGAGACCGCCGTGCAGCGCAGGCCGTCTTGGATCGCCAATGAATTCAGGCCTGTAGGGCAAGCGCAGCCGGGCATAGCCGGGCCGGATTTCCTCCACCAGGAGCCCCAGAAAACGATCGTAGGGAATTTCCTGCTCGATGACGTGTCGAATATCCATGAAGCACCTCGTATTTGATGTGACGTGATGCATTTTCATGTGCAAGACCGGGGGGGCCGTCAAGGGGCGGTTCCGAGAAGGGGTGGCTCCAAGAAGGGGGGCTGGGTAGGCTTGTGTTCGGCATCAGGCCAAGGTAAAGCCGCCGTTCATCCTCGTGGCATTCCCCGGATCTTAACGCTTAACTCCTTAAGGACATTGATGTGTCGTCCTTTGAAATAAAGGGAAAAGTCGCGCCTTGCACACTTTTCAGGCCGCTGACGGTCGATTTGGTCGATCTGGGCGCTGATGTTGAAGAACGTCTGGGGCGGACTCCCGAATTTTTCCGTAACATGGCAGTCATAGTGGACCTTTCCGCTTTGGGCGAGATGCGCAATGGGCTTGATCTGAACGGTCTGGTTCGCTTGCTGCGGGATCAGGGCATGATGCCCGTGGGCATCCAGGGCGGGAACGAGTATCATGAGCGGCTGGCACCCAATCTTCATCTGGGCGTTTTTCCGGAGAGCAGGCCCGCTCCGGGGCGAGCGTCCAATGGCGGGGCGAGTGCTCCTTTCGGAGATGCGGCAGCCATGGTCGTGGACAAGCCCGTGCGTTCCGGACAGCAGATCTATGCCAAGGGCCGCGATCTTGTGGTGCTGGCTCCCGTGGGACAGGGCTCCGAGGTCATCGCCGACGGCAATATCCATATCTACGCGCCGCTGCGCGGGCGGGCCCTGGCCGGGGTCATGGGTTTCGAAGGGGCGCGGATCTTTTGCAAGGAACTGCGGGCGGAACTGATCTCTGTCGCCGGGCTGTACCGGGTCAGCGAGGATTTGCCCGAAAACCTGCATGGCGCTTCGGCTCAGATCCGTCTGAGCGGGCGTCAGCTTTTGATTGAATCTCTTTGACAGGACCAGGAGGGACTGTGGGTAAAATTATTGTTGTTACTTCGGGCAAGGGCGGGGTCGGCAAGACCACTTCCAGCGCTTCCCTGGCCACGGGCCTGGCCCGTCGAGGCATGCAGGTCGCGGTGCTTGATTTCGACGTGGGTCTGCGCAACCTTGACTTGATCATGGGTTGCGAGCGCCGGGTGGTTTATGATTTCGTCAACGTCATCCAGGGTGATGCTACTTTGCATCAGGCCATGATCCGCGACAAGCGGGTCGAAAATCTTTTCATACTTCCCGCGTCCCAGACCAAGGACAAGGACGCCTTGCGCATGGACGGCGTGGAGAAAGTGCTGGACGAGCTTTCGGCCCGTTTCGACTTCGTCATCTGCGATTCGCCGGCGGGCATAGAACACGGGGCGCTCATGGCCATGCATTTCGCCGACGAGGCCGTGGTCGTGACCAATCCGGAGGTGTCCTCGGTGCGCGATTCCGATCGGGTGCTGGGCCTTTTGCAGAGCAAGACCAGAAAGGCCAAGAATGGCGGAAATATACGGGAGCATTTGCTTCTTACGCGCTATGATCCCGAGCGGGTCGAGCGGGGCGAGATGCTCGGCGTGGCCGACGTGGAGGAGATCCTTGCCATTCCGCTGCTGGGGGTGATCCCGGAGTCCAAGTCCGTGCTGGCCGCCTCCAACTCCGGCGAGCCGGTCATTCTAGACGACGGAAGCGACGCGGGCCAGGCCTACGAGGACGCGGTATCCCGCCTGATGGGCGAGGATCTGCCGCATCGTTTCCTGACTTCGCGCAAGAAGGGTTTTTTTGCCCGGATTTTTGGAGGCTGACATGGGTATCTTCAGTTATTTCCGCACCAAGAAAAACACGGCTGAGGTGGCCAAGAACCGGCTGCAGATCATCGTGGCCCATGAGCGGGCCCAAAACGGCGGGTACGAATTTTTGCCCCGCCTGCGTCAGGAACTCATGCAGGTGGTGCAGAAATATGTGCATGTGGAACTTGATGACATCCGGGTGGACGTGAACAGGGACGGAGATTGCGAAGTCCTGGAGTTTAACGTGACCCTCCCGGACAACAAACGCTGAGTAGTCAATTGTCCAGCGCCGGGGTCGCTTCGCGCCGCCCCGGCTTTTTTAGGGACCGTGAATCTCGGTCAGGCGTCTCGCATAGCCCCAAGAGCGGCATGAAGGGCGTTACAAGCACTTCTCGTCACCGCGCTTTTTCAGCCCCTGCCATTCCTTCCGGTCCAAAAGACCATCTCTAATACTTTTTTTGACACTTCATGCAGTGCGTCGAGGTCCGTCCGGCGACCTTCGTTGCCTGCAAGGGCATTCCGCAGGCCGGGCAGGGTTCGCCCTTCTTGCCGTAGACCTCGAAACTGTCCTGGAAGATGCCGCTTTTGCCGTAGGCGTTGCGGTAGTCGCTGATGGTGCTGCCTCCGGCCGCGATGGCCTCAAGCAGGATGCGGCGCAGTTCACTGCATAGGAGGACGCGCCGTTTCGGGGGGATGCTTGAGGCGAGGCTGGCCGGATGGATGCGGGCCGCAAAGAGGGACTCGTCGGCGTAGATGTTGCCGATTCCGGCCAGGACGGTCTGATTGAGAAGCAGGCTCTTGACGCAGGCTCGGCGTGCGCCGAGGCGTTCAGCCAGTTCCTCGGCGGAACTCTCCAGTGGTTCGGGGCCGAGGGAGCGGTAAAAGCTCCAGGCCTCAAGGTCTTGCGGCCAATATATTCCGAAAAATCCGAAACGCCGCGTATCCTCGAAGATCAGGCGGTCCCGGCCTTCAAGATCGCAGACCAGATGCGTGTGTTTGGGCAGCTCCTGACCCGGGCTCGCGATCCAGACCCGTCCGGTCATTTTGAGGTGGAAGGCCAGGCACTCGCCCTGGTCCAGATGGACGAGGAGAAGCTTGGCCCGGCGCGAGACATGGGTGATGGTCCTGCCCGGCAGGGAGCCCGGGTGTCCTGCCCGCAGTACGCTCGGCGTGAGCAGATGCGCTTCGAGGATGCGACGCCCCTTGGCCAGGGTGTGCAGGCCGCGGGCGATGGTTTCGACTTCTGGCAGTTCGGGCATCAGTCTTGAGGGGAGGCCAGGGGGATGGTCAGGCTTATGGTCTGCCCGCCACGCTTGACGGTAAGTTCCAGCGGTTTGTTCTGACGGGAGGCGGCCATGGCCGCGAAGTGAAGGTCCATTGCTTCGGTCAGGGGCCGACCGGCGGCCTCGACCAGCACATCTCCGGCCATCAGTCCGGCCGATTCGGCCTTTGAGTCGGGTTCCACGCTCTCCACGCGCATGGCCTTTTCCTCGAAAAGGATATTCATGCCGAGGCGGCTTTTGTGCTGGGCCGCGCAGTAGAAATAGACCTGCTCCGCAGGCATGGGCCGCTGCGACGTGTCGGTCTGGGACTTGAAATCCTCTGCATCGCGTACGGGCATGACGGAGAGGCAGACGGCTTTGGGATCCAGGGTGCGCAGCCGGTATTCAATGCCCCAGCCGTGCTCCACGTGTCCGCTCCCGGCCAGGATCAGCATGGGCCGGTTCAGTCTCCCCTCGTAGGCCAGGGCCTGTTCGGCCATCATGGAATCCCACAGGGCCTGCACGAGGTAGAATTTTTCAGCCATTGCGCTCATGGAGGGAGCCTTGCCGGACATGGCTTTGGACGCAGTGGCGCTCTTGGCCGGAGTGTCCTTGGTATCGGAACCGGGCGCGGTGGCCGTACGCATGCTCTGGTGCAGGCCGACCTGCATCTCAAGGGCCGTCTTCTGGGCAGGACTGGCCGGGATGATCCGGCGCGGCAGGGCGTTCCTGTCGGCCTTGCTCAGGGCCGTGTTGCCCTTGTCGCGGAAGGTGACCAGCGTTTGTCGCGGGATGTTCAGACCGATCACGGGAAGGCCGAATTCTTCCGCCAATTCAAAAATGGGTTTGTAGAGCGCGTAGGGGTAGCCCCAGATCTTTTCCCAGTTCACCTTTTCGCCCAGATCGGCGGCAGTGATGCGCCGCGCGTTGAATTCGTCCAGCACGGTTTGCGTCGTGACCGGCAGCATCTCAAGGCCGATGGAGAAGCGGTGTCCGCTTTGTGCCAGGGCTTCGATGAGGCGCGCCTGGACGGTGTGGTCGCAGGGATTGGTGTGGCTTTCGCCCATGAGGATGAAGTCGGCGTGTCTGGCCCGTTTCAGGACCTCGTCGTCGGTCAGGGGCTCGGCCTTGGCCGAGAGAAAGGATCCCGGCGGCGGGGAGACCCATGGGGGAGTCACCGCCGCCGGTTTTGCGCATCCGGCAAGCATTGCCAGAAGCACGGGCAGAATGAGGCTTCTCGCCAATCTAATTCTCGCCAATCCAATTCTCGTTAATCCCATTCTCATCAATCCCAATTGCGCTTGTCCTCGATGAACCGGATCTGTGGAGGCAGGGTGCCGGGGGTGAGGATCTTCAGCGCCGGCCGGATCTTGATCTTTTCGCGGAACATGTGCAGCAGCTCCTCTTCCCGCTTGAAGCCGGAGGTCTCGATCAAGAGCGTCATCTCGTCGATGCCGCCGGGGTTGGTGACTTCGATCTGCCAGCGTTTGATCTCTTCGAAGCTGGAGATGACCTGCTCGACCTGGTGCGGGTACACGAACATGCCCTTGATGCGGGCCGTGGTGTCCACGCGGCCGACAATGGTGCCCAGGCGAGGGGACGTGCGGCCGCAGGGGCAGGACGCGCGGTCGATGTAGGACAGGTCGCCGGTGGCCAGACGGATCAGCGGGTAGGTCTTGTTGAAGGCCGTGACCACGATCTCGCCCACTTCTCCGTCTTTGAGCGGAATGCCCGTGTCGGGGTGGCAGATCTCGACGTAGGCGCGGTTGGCGATGTGCAGGCCGTTCTTGTGGAAGCATTCGTAGCCGATGCAGCCCACGTCGGCGGTGCCGTAGCCCTGGCGCATGATCAGGTCGAACTTCTTTTCAAGGGTGGAACGCAGCTTCTCGGAGAATTTTTCGCCGGTGACGAAGGCCACTTCCAGGTACAGGTCCTTGCGCAGGTTGAGGCCCTTCTCCTCGCCCTTCTGGGCCAGGTGCATGAGGTAGCTCGGCGTGCCCACATAGCCGGTGACGCGTAGCTTCTTCATGATGTCGAGCTGGCTGCCGGTGTTGCCGGGGCCCGTGGGCACCACGGCGCAGCTCAGCTGGCGCAGGGGTTCCTCGAACATGAGACCGGCCGGGGTCATGTGGTAGTTGAAGGTGTTCTGGACCAGGTCGCCGGAACGGAAGCCCGCGGCGTAGAAGCTCTCGGTCCAGCCCCAATAGTCGTCCCCTCTGTCCTCGGGGTCGAAGATCGGGCCGGGGGACAGGAAGACGCGGCGCAGTTCGCCAAGATCCTTGGTCAGAAGGCCGCCCAGGCGCGGGCCCATGGACTGCAGGAAGATGAGTTCCTTTTTCTTCAGGATCGGGACGTGCTTGAGGTCGATGAGATCGCGGAATTTTTCCACGGAAAACTGTGCGCGGTCAAAGCGCTTTTTTACGTCTTCGGAATATCTATACGCATAAGAGAGCAGCTCTTTGAGCTGGATCTGGTAGTATTTCTGGCGTTCCGTGGCATCCAGAACTTCGCGTCGGCTGAAAATGCCTTCAGTGCGATCCTTGCGGGTCATCAGCACTCCTCCTTGCGGTGGCAGGGTCCGGCCGTGGGGTCGGGGTTAAAAGGTGAGAAAAAAGTCTTATACATGAACAAAAAAAGGATTTGCAAGTGGGTACCTGCAAATCCTTGAAATAGAAGATGAATTGATGAAGGATCAATCTTCGGTCAAAGGCTCCTGCGGCATGTCTTCCTGCGGGAGGCCTTGTGGCTCCTCGGTTTCAGGTGTGTCAAGCTGGGCAAAGGTGCGGGCGAAGACCAGAAAACCCGTATGGGCGACCATACGGTCTTCGGGGCGCAGGCGTTCTGGCACCGGCTTGTAGTGGCGCAGGAATATCTCCACCACCTCGATCTGCCGGAAGGGGCCTTCCTGCAGCGACTTCAGCAGATCCTGAACCTGATTGGTGGTCGGCAGCAGGAAACCGACAGGCGCGCCGGGCACGACTGCATTTGGAATATGATGGATATAGTCGCAAGGTTCGCGCACATCCAGAAAGAGGGCGTCGGCGGCGTGAGGCTGGAAACCTTCGGCGATGTCGTGATGGAACTGCTCCACGCGGTGGGAGAGGCCGATGCGCTCCAGATTCTGGCGGCAGAGCGTGTAGAATTCTTCACGGCGTTCGTAGGTGTAGACCTTGCCCGTGTCGCCGACCAGCCAGGCCAGAGCCGTGGTCAGACCGCCGGAGCCGCAGCCGGCCTCGACGATGCGGCAACCGGGACCGATGCCCAGCTTCATGACGATGTAGCCGATTTCCTTGGGATAAATGATCTGGGTGCGGCGTTTTACCGACTTGACCAGATCGTAGAGGGTGGGGCGCATGACGGTGAAGGGATAGCCCTTGTGCGTCATGACCTGTTGTCCCCAGCCTGCGGCGCGGACTTCGTCAAGGTGCAGAAGTCCTTCATTTGTATGCATTACCTGCCCTTCCTGGGCAGTAACAAAATATCGCTTGTCGTTTGCGTTGAGCAGCATTACCAGCTGTCCCGGTTCGAGCATGTGGCCTCCTGTAAAGTGCGTAGGCGGGAGTAGCCACGGCATAATGGTATGTCAAGCAATCCCCCTGGCTCCGAAGATGGTTTTTCTTGCTATAGCTCCATTGGCCGGTTAAAGAACATGCTTGATACTCGGCGTGCTGTGCGTCCGGCAGAGTCCGGTCAATGTCCTGTTTTCTGCGCCACACGCTTCGTTTTCACAAATTTTTTCCGGTTTCTTGATACGCAAATTTTTATTTTTCCCCGGCTTTGCCGGAAACTTTTTTCATTTGAGGATATGTATGGGCGAGAAGCAGAAACGCAAGATGTTCATCAGCGTGCTGCCTGGTGAACAGGTGGAAGTGGCCATCATGGAAGATGGCGTGGTGTGCGAATATTATGTTGAAATGCTCCATCAGAGCAAGACCAAGGGCAACATCTACAAGGGTAAGATTCACAACGTCGATCAGGCCCTGCAGGCCGCCTTCATCAACTACGGGGCGGACAAGAACGGATTTCTTCAGGTCGACGAGGTCCATCCCGAATACTACCAGGGCGACGTGCCCAGCCGGGGCAAGTATCCGCCCCTGCAGAAGGTCTTGAAGCCCGGCCAGGAAGTGCTGGTACAGGTGGTCAAGGAACCTACCGGCTCCAAGGGCGCCTTCCTGACGACCTACCTATCCATTCCCGGGCGCTATTTTGTGCTCACCCCCGGGCGCGAACAGCTCGGCATCTCCCGCAAGATCGAAGACGAGAAGGAACGCGATCGCCTCAAGGAAGTCGTCGAGGAGCTCAAGCTCGACGAAGGCCTGGGCGTCATCGTGCGCACGGTCAGCGAATCCCAGAGCAAGAGCAGCCTGTCCCGCGATCTGCAGTTTCTGAAGCGCCTGTGGAAGGACATCCGCAAGAAGGGCATCTCCTCCGAGTCTCCGGCCCTTATCTATGAGGAAAAGGATTTGGCCTTTCGGGCCATCCGCGACTACCTCACCCCCGATATCGCCGAATGCTGGGTCGACGACGACGAGACCGCGAAGCAGATCACGGATTTCGCCGCCCTCATTTTTCCCCGCCGCAAGACGTTCATAAAGGTTCACTCCGAGACCGAGCGGACCCTTTACGAGCGTTTTCGCATCGAGGCGCAGCTGCAGAAGATTTTCAGCCGCAGCGTAAATCTCCCCAGCGGCGGACAGCTGGTCATCGACCACACCGAGGCCCTGACCGCCATCGATATCAACTCCGGCAAGATCGGAGGAGAGAAGAATTTCAAGGAGATGGCCCTGCGGACCAATATCGAGGCCGCGCAGGAAATCCCCAACCAGCTCATGCTGCGCGACATCGGCGGCCAGATCGTGGTCGACTTTATCGAGATGAAGGACGGCAAGCACATCCGCGAGGTTGAGAAGGTGCTGCGTCAGGCCCTCAAGGTAGACCGTGCGCGCACGGACATTGGCCGCATCTCCAAATTCGGTCTGCTTGAGATCGTCCGCCAGCGTCTTGGCACCTCGGCCCTGTCCGGAAGCCTGGAGCCCTGCCCGCACTGCTCCGGGGCAGGCACCCGCCGCAATCTGGAATGGCGCTCCATGCAGGCTCTCAAGGACATCTACCGTGAACTGCGCAAGGACAAGAGCTCCGAGACGTTTACCTACAAGACCGACGCGGATCTCATGCAGTACCTTGTCAACCGCAAGCGGGAAAAGCTCATGGAATTCGAGCAGACATTCGGTCGCAAGATCTTCGTCATGCCCACGGAAACGCCCAACTGCGCATTTTGCTAGGTTCTTCCATGAAGATTTTGGTTCACATCTGCTGTGGGCCGTGCGCCATCACTCCCGTCCGGGCCTTGCTTGAGGCCGGGATGGGTGTGACGGGTTTATATTACAATCCCAACATTCATCCCCTGCAGGAATACCTGCGTCGCCGGGAAGGCGTGGTCCAGATGGCCGAGCGCCTGGATATCCCGGTCATCTTCAAGGATGACGAGTACGACCCCAAGGCCTATTTTCGGGCGGTGACTTACCGTGAGCCGAACCGATGTCTGCCGTGTTATTCCCTGCGGCTGGAGCGGACCCTGTCCATTGCCAGGCGCGGTGGCTTCGACGCCTTCACCTCCACGCTCCTTTACAGTAAATTCCAGAAGCACGAACAGATTCGAACTTTGGGCCATGATCTGGCCGAGGGTTCGGGGGTGGCGTTTCATTATCAGGATTTTCGTTCAGGCTGGTCGGAGGGCATTGCCCAGTCGAAGGATTGGGGGATGTACCGGCAGCAGTACTGCGGCTGCCTTTACAGCGAATTCGAGCGCTATTCCTCGGAGCTTGGCAGGCGCGTCTAGATCATGCTGCTTTACGTTCACGTGCCTTTTTGCGTGCGCAAATGCGGTTACTGCGCTTTCCATTCCGGCCCGTTCTCCCAGGAGGCTGCAAAGCTTTACGTACGGCAGATTTTGCTAGAGATGGCGGGCTGGGGGCGGGTTCTGGGCCGGGTTCGGCTTGAGTCCCTCTATTTCGGGGGTGGGACGCCATCGCTTCTGGAGCCCGGGCAGATCGAAGCCCTGCTGCGTGCGGCAGACATTTGGTTTGACCTGAGTCCAAGGGCCGAAATCACGCTGGAGGCCAATCCGGATTCAGTGCTTCTGCCCGGATTTCTGGACAGCGTGCGGAGCCTTGGAGTGAACAGGCTCAGTCTCGGGGTGCAGAGCCTGCAGGACGATCTGCTGGCGATGCTCGGGCGCCCACACGACAGCGCGCAGGCGCGTCGTGCCGTGCACGCCGCCAGGGCCGCCGGTTTTACGAACCTGAGCCTTGACCTGATCTGGGGCCTGCCCGGCCAGACTCTGGATCGCTGGATGAACGATCTGGCTGGGGTCGTGGAGTTGGCACCCGAGCATCTCTCCTGTTATGGGCTGAGTCTGGAGGAAGGCACGGCATTGACGCGCAAGGTCGAGGCTGGGGCGCTGGTCCTGCCGGACGAAGAGATTGGAGCCCGGATGTATCTTGAAGGTTCGGAATTTCTGGAATCGTGCGGATACGCTCATTACGAAATTTCAAGCCATGCCCGTCCGGGCCGCGAAAGCCGCCACAATCAGGGCTATTGGGCGGGGCTTGACTACCTGGGGCTTGGCCCGGCGGCGGTTTCCACCATCGAGGGCCGCAGATGGTCGAACCCTTCGGCGTTTGAAGAATATGCAGAGGTTGTGGCCAAGGGCGAGGCGCGAGACGAGGTGGAGGTTTTGTCGGCGCTGACCCGCCGACAGGAAATGGTCATGCTGACCCTGCGCACGGGCGCCGGGCTTGACCTGGAAAAATTTAAGGCAACGACCGGAACGGAATTTCCGTGGCGCCACCCGGCTGTCGAGCAATTGCGCTCCAGCGGGTTGGTTCGCCTCCGGGCCGGTCATCTTCAACTGACACGTAAGGGCATGCTGGTCAGTAATTCCGTCATCGAAATGGTGCTAGGAGTTTTGGATCGCATGCACGCAGACACTGTGTAGGACACGTATGACAGACAACAATGATTTTGGTGACGCCCAAAACGAGGGCTCCCAAACCGAGAATTTCGAAGGCAAGGCATTTTCCATGGCCGACCTGCCGCAGACGCTGCAGGCTGCCGCGACCCGCTTGAACTGGGCCGAGCTCATGCCGGTGCAGGTGCAAACCATTCCGCATATGCTTGGCGGACAGGACGTCATGGTCCAGTCCCAGACCGGCAGCGGGAAGACAGGGGCGTTCTTGCTGCCCATTTTGGATCGCATCGACACCGGCATTGGCGCGCCGCAGGCCCTGGTCCTGGTTCCTACCCGCGAATTGGCCGTGCAGGTCACTCGCGATGCCGAGGAACTGGGCCGGGAAGCGGGCATCAAGCCGCTCTCCATTTACGGAGGCGTGGGCTACAAGGGCCAGATCCAGGGACTTGAAGACGGGGCGCAGCTCATCATAGGCACGCCCGGCCGTATCCTCGACCACCTGCTCAAAGGGAACCTCAATCTGGACCGGCTGAAAATCCTGGTCTTCGACGAGGCCGACCGCATGCTGTCCATGGGTTTTTATCCGGACATGAAGCAGCTTCAGCGTTACCTGCCGCGCGGGCTGCAGTCGACCATGTTCTCGGCGACCTATCCCGGGCACGTGAAGCGCCTGGCCCAGCAGTTCCTGAAGGATCCGATTTTTGTGTCCCTGAGCCAGTCCCAGGTTCACGTCAGCGACGTCCTGCATGTGGTTTACAAGGTTCCGGCCATGCAGAAGAGCCGCATCCTGGTCAAGATCATCGAGCAGGAGAATCCGGCCTCGGCCATCATCTTCTGTAACACCAAGGCGGACGTGCATTTCGTCTCCACGGTGCTGCGGCGATTCGGGTACGACGTGGGCGAGATCAGCGCCGACCTGACCCAGGCCGCGCGGGAAGAGGTGCTTGAGAAGCTGCGCCTGAACAAGCTCAAGTTCTTGGTGGCCACGGATGTTGCCGCACGAGGCATCGACATCCACGAACTGTCCCATGTTTTTCAGTATCAGCCGCCCCAGGATCACGAGGCCTATGTGCACCGCACCGGGCGTACGGGTCGGGCCGGAGCCGCCGGGGTCGCGATATCCTTTGTGTCGGGCATGGAAGAGATCGAGCTTGAGCAGATCGCCAAGAAATTCTCCATCCCGATGATCGAGCAGCCCCTGCCCGCCGACGACGAGCTTGAAGCGCTCATCTCGCAGCGGGCCGTGTTCTTGCTTGAAGCCCGCCTGCGCAAGGCTGACAATATCCAAAAGGAGCGGATGCAGCGGTTCATGCGCACCGTGGGCGAGCTTGCCGCCAACGAGGAATCTCGTGCGCTTTTGGCCATGCTGGTGGACGAATTCTATCAGGATACATTTCATGCCCCGCTGGAGCAGCCTTCGGAAAAACTGGTCGACATGGTACGTCCCGCCAGGCCCCAAGCCCGTCCTGCACAGCCTGCCGCGCCCAGATCGCCAAGGCAGCCCGTTCCCCAGCCGCAGGTCCGGGACGAGGCAGTCCAGGCCGAGCAGCCCGGAGAGGAACCCATTTTGCCGGCCGAAGGCGTTCGGCCTGAAGGCGAGAAGCGCCGACGCAAGCGATCGCGCAAAAAACCGGCCGGTACCGCTGATGCCGCCCTGCGCGATCAGGGCCGTCCTGAGAAGTCATCGGAAGCCCCGGGAGTTCGGCAGACTTCATCCGAGCCGGTGGAGGCCTCTGAACAAGTGACGCCATCCGAGCCGGTGATACCTTCCGCGCCTGTCGCGGCTCCTGCGCTAGCCCCCGAGCTGATCGCCGAGCCTGCGCCCTCTGCGCCGGAAGTACGTCCGGAAAAGAGCCAGGCCCCTCGGACTCCCCGGCCGCCGAAGCCTGCGGCGCAGCCTGCGCCCGCTCGGGTGGAACCCACGGACGAGACTCCGGCGGCGGATTCCTTAACGCCTGTCGCGGCCACTGAAAATGTGGCTGGAGACGAGCAGCCTACGGCCGCGCCCAAGAAGCGTCGTCGTCGCCGTCCGCGCAAGCCTGCCGGTGCAAAGCCCGAGGGTGGCAACGATGTCGCGGCCGATGCGGGCTCGTCTTCCGGGACTCCCGCCGCTGCGCCAAGCGCTGCGCCGGCTCCGGTAGCTCCCGCGCAGACTCCTCGCCCGCCGCGGGCGGAACCAAGGCCACGGCCAGCGGATGCTCCGGCCGAAGAAGGCGCCTCGCGGACCAGGGAGGTCCCACGCCCAAGTCGCAAGAAACCGGCCGAGGCCAAGACCGAGCCGCCCAGGCCCAAGAAAAAGATATTCCTGGAATAAACGTCAGCCCCGGCCAAGCTCCGGGGCTTTCTTTTGGCGGCCTGCGCGGCTGGTGCGACCGGTCGCGCGGTCATCCCTGTTTGGCAGTTGCGCGAGGCTCGGGGTTGGGTGTCGACGAGGAGTTTAAATTCGCGTAATCGGCTTATGGTGTTGTCCGCGATGATTCAGCGGAAATTGCCGCATTCGCGGCCGACAAATCCGGATTTTTAGAGATGGTTCACGCATGGGCGGGAGGGAGCATGTCAGAAGAGCGACGCAAACGAAGCCGGGTCAGCCTTGAATTTCCGCTGACAATAGCATTTGAGGGGAAAAGAGTCCGGGGGAAGGTCAACGATTTGAGCCTGAAGGGCCTCTCGTGCTCTACGGAAGAATGGATTCTGCCGGGCAAGGAATGCGATATCACCTTGGAACTTGAGTCCGGATTGCGCATGCACATCCACGGGCGAATCATCCGTGCCGGACAGGACGGGGCCATCGATTTCATCAGCATGGACGAAACGAGCTTTGCGCATCTGCGCAATCTGGTCAAGCTCTACGCCGAAGATGCGGATCTGGTCGACGAGGAGCTGCGTCACCCTGCGTTCAAGTCGGAAGAGGGGCCTTTTCCAGAGTGAGCAGGGTCTTCTTCAGTTCGATGCCGGGGCCGAATCCGCCAAGCCCCAGATTGGCCGCGAGCACCCGATGGCAGGGATAAAGCAGGGGCCAAGGATTTCTGGCCATGACCCCGCCAACCGCTCGTGCCGCCCGGGGCGAGCCGCAGAGGGCGGCCAGTCGCCCATAGGTCGTGACAATCCCTCTGGGCGCGTGCAGGCGAAGGTTGTCCAGCACCGTCATGGTGAATTCGCTTAAGTTTCGCCTGTCCAGGGGCAGGTCCGGCCACTCGTCGGCATGAAGGTCCCCGTACTGGGTCACTATCCGCTCCAATACGGCTCCGTAGGGTGATTTTGGCGGGGTGGCGGCCTTGAGTTCGGCACTCAGGTCTGTCTGGACCAGAAGCCCGTCTCTCCAGACGAAGGTGACTGAGAACCAGCGGTTTGCAAAGGTTTCTGAAAAATCGTTCATGGTTGTTTCCGTTTTTTCGGGGGGTTCATCCATTCCGGGCGATCTTGCCCCAGAGCCTTGCCTTGCCATGTGTCCGTGTCATGCAGGAGCTGATTGACCGCGTTCAGATACGCGGTTTTTTTGTTGGCCCATGACGGTGCGAGCAGTTCGTCGTGCTCGGGGTCGCTGTTGATGCGATGGACGACCATATCCTGTCGCAGAAGGGCCAGACCGCGCACGAGCCAGGCCTGGGATTCTTCCTGTGAGAGGAGTTCGATCTTCCCGGCACGCCAGGCTGATTCCAGTGGCGTGTCCCGGCAGACGTACAGATTATGTATTTTTATTCCGGACACGGGCAGACTGTTGACAAAGAGAATGGTTTGTTCGAAGTCCGCCAAATTCTCGCCCGGCAAGCCCGTGATGACATGGGCGCAGACCTTGATTTCCCGCTCCGCGGCTTTTCGTGCCCAGGTTGCAAAGCTCGCTGCGTCATGCCCCCGATTGATGCGTTTTAGGGTGGCGTCATGGCCCGACTGAAGCCCCAGGTCCAGCCAGATTTCCTCGAAGGGCGCATTTTGCAGGATGTCGAGCTTTTCCTCATCGAGGCAGTCCGGCCGGGTGCCGATGGCCAGCCCGACGAGGTCCGGAACTTCCGTCAGTTCTTCCAGCAGCGTCCGCAGTCGCGCGGCGGGCCCGTGAGTATTGGAGAAGGACTGGAGATATCCCAGAAAACGCGTGTCTGTGTCGCGGTCCCTGGATAATTCCCGGTACGCTAAGTACTGCTCTCGCAAGGACATTCCGGTTTCGGCAAGGCCCGTCCCGGTTCCCTTCTGGTTGCAGAAAGCGCAGCCGCTCCGGGACAGGGTGCCGTCCCGGTTCGGGCACGAGCTGCCGGCGTCCAGCGGTATTTTGCGGATTCGCTGGCCGAAGCGTTGCTTGAAGTAGAGAGACAGTCGGTAGAATCTGTAAGGAGACATGCTTGGTATGATTGAGGTTTGTGCATGGCCGCGGTGCGGGTTGCCTGCGCGTTGAAATTCGGATAAACAGTGCGGCTCATTACACATCTTTTTCGGGATCGCTCCATCCGTGTCCCGTTGTGGTCCGTGCTTCGGAACGGGCGACGCTTTTTCCAGCCTACAGCGCTGAACATGATAAAAGAGGAACTATATGTCCAGGATTTTGGATAAGATTTTGGGGTTCTTTTCGAACGATCTGGCGATCGATCTCGGCACCGCCAACACCTGCGTATACGTCAAGGGCAAGGGGATCGTCCTGCGGGAACCGTCCGTGGTCGCCGTCAAACGCGACAATCGTGGCAACAACAAGGTTTTGGCCGTGGGCAGCGAGGCCAAGCGAATGCTCGGGCGTACCCCCGGCAACATCGTGGCCATTCGTCCCATGAAGGACGGTGTCATCGCCGATTTTGAAGTCACGGAAGCAATGCTTCGCCATTTCATCTCCAAGGTGCACAACAGCCGGCGGCTGGTTCGGCCCCGCATAGTCATCTGCGTGCCCACCGGAATCACTCAGGTCGAAAAGCGGGCCGTCCGCGAATCCGCCCAGAGCGCCGGCGCGCGGGAAGTTTTTCTGATCGAGGAGCCCATGGCCGCAGCCATCGGCGCGGATCTGCCCATCACCGAGCCGACCTCGAACATGGTCGTCGACATCGGCGGTGGAACCACTGAAGTGGCGGTCATCTCCCTGGCTGGTATCGTCTATTCCAAATCCGTGCGCATCGGCGGCGACAAGATGGACGAGGCGATTCTTCAGCACGTCAAACGCAAATACAACATGCTCATCGGCGAGAGTTCCGCCGAGGACATCAAAACCACCATTGGCTCCGCGTACCCCATGGATCCGGAATTGGTCATGGACGTCAAAGGTCGCGACCTGGTTTCGGGCATCCCTCAGAACATCACCATCACCTCGGAAGAGGTCCGCAAGGCCATTTCCGAACCCGTCGATTCCATAGTTCAGGCCGTGCGTATCGCCCTGGAGCAGACCCCGCCGGAATTGGCGGCGGACATCGTCGACCGGGGCATCGTGCTGACCGGCGGCGGCGCTCTCCTTAAAGGGCTCGACAGCCTGCTGCGCGAGGAGACCTCCCTGCCCATCACCGTGGTCGATGATCCCCTGTCCACCGTGGCGCTGGGTTCCGGCAAGGTCTTGGACAATCTGGATGTCCTGCGCGAGGTAACCATCGAGTAGAGTGATGTCCCCTCGCTTCAAACGTCTGGTCCTGTTTTTCTTCCTTCCCCTGTTTCTCTATTTTTCCATGTACACATGGAACTGGAAGACGGGCTACCTCGATCGCCTGGCGGCCTTGACCGGGCTGGAGTTGACCGGATGGGTCCTGGCCCCGGGGAGATGGCTGCAAAACAACGTCGATGAGTTCTGGTCGCGCTACGTCTATCTGGTCGGAGTGCGCCAGGAGAACGAGGACCTGGTCTTGCGGGTGCGGGAGCTCGAACAGGAGCTGACCCGTGTTTCCGAGAAGGCCAAGTCCGCCGATCGCCTGACCTCGCTTTTGCGCTTCAGCCCCGAGGCCTCCTGGGAGATGCGCGGAGGGCGGGTCATCGGCCAGAAACTCGGTCCCAACGCCATTCTTGAAACCATCCTTGTCGATGTGGGGCTGCGCCACGGCGTGGGCCTCAATGATCCGGTCATTTCGCCCAAAGGCGTTGTCGGAAGAATCGCCAAGCCGGGTCTTCATTTTTCCTCCGTGGTTCTCCTGTCCGATCCTTCCAGCCGGATTCCCGTCATCACCAGCGAGGGGCGTGTCCCGGCCATTGTGCAGGGGCAGGGTGCCGGAGCTTTCCTTGAAGTCAAGTTCATCCCCCGCAACGACCCGGTCAGTCCCGGGGAGATATTGCTCAGCTCCGGGCTGGGCGGTGTTTTTCCCAAGGGCATACCCGTGGCCAGGGTGGTGGAAGTGACTCCGGCGGACGTCTCCCTGTTCCAAAGGGTCTACGCCGAACCTCTTCTCGCCCTGCGCTATTACGAGGAACTGCTGGTCCTGAGCCGTACCGACGGGTTTGATGCAGGCCAGCCCGTCATGACTCCGGCTGTGACCAATGCATCCTCCCCGGGGGCTCCCCCGGCGGACGAAAAGAGCCCGGAAGCCAAGCCCGCTGCCCAAGCGCCTCCTGCGGCCGGTCCGTCTGTGACGCCTCCGCCCGTCCAGGAGCCTTCCACCATAACTCGGCACCCTGTGCGCAAGAAACCGTGAGACTCTCAGCCGCGCATCCCTCGACTTCTAAAAAGGGCCAAATTCCCGCGATCATCTGGTGGACAGACTTTCTGATCATCGCCCTTTGGGCGCAGGAACTGTCCGGCGGACTTGATTTCCTTTCTCCCGGCGTGCTTATTTGCCTGCAAACCGGACAGTGGTGGACCGCGCTCTGGATGGGGGCGCTGTGGGTTCTTGTTCAGGAGGGGGGGGGGAACCTGGTTTTTGGCGTGAGTATTCTATTTTATTCCGGGATGTTAGTCTTTTTTCTGCTTTCGAAATGGCTCCTTGAGCCAGAGAATCCTCTTTTCATAATTCTGTTTTCCTTGCTGCTGGCTTGCTGGTCCTGGGTGGTCTTGAGCGGGGCGATCAGCTTTCAGGAACTGCCGGCCCGGCCGTATTCACCCTGGTCCTGGATTGCCAGGCAGTGGGCCGCATATGTATTTTTCTGGGGTACGGCTCTCTTGATTTACAGGCGCGGAGGCAGAAATGGGCGCGTTTAACTCCCCGGAGCGGCCCCAGATATTTTCCGGTCCCCCGCTGTTGCTCGTTTTTCTGGTGATCCTTTTTTGTATCTTCGGTATCCGGCTGTGGTACCTACAGATTTACAAGAGTGATTTCTATCAGGGACGCGCCCAGGAGAACAGAACCAGGCAAAGCACCATGTTTTCCCCAAGAGGCATCATTCGGGATCGTACCGGAGTACTGCTGGCGGAAAACAATCCTGCCTACGCCCTGGCGCTGGTGCGTGAGGACTGCCCGGACATTCCCAAAACCCTGGACCAGATCAGTCGCTGGACCGGTCAGCCCCGGGACGAATTGCAAAAAGCCTTTGAGATTGGCCGCAAGCGGGTCAAGCATTTCGACGAACAGGTCATCGTGCCCAACATTCCGTTTGAGCTGGTGGCCTTGGTCGAGGCGCACCGGCAGGACTGGCCCGGGCTTGTCATTGCCGTACGGCCCAAGCGTTCCTACGCCCATGGCGAGACCTTGGCGCATGTCCTTGGATATGTGGCCCGGGCCAATGAAGAAGAGCTCAACAACGATCCGGATCTGCAACTGGGCGACAATGTCGGCAAACAGGGCGTGGAGCTGATGCTCGAACGCAGGTTGCGCGGGACCAAGGGGCTTCAGGAGTTTGAAGTCGATGCCTCCGGGCGTGTGCTGTCCTCGCGGATTGTTTCTTCGCCGGTGATGGGCGAGGACCTTAATCTGAGCATCTCTTTGCCCTTGCAGGAAGTCGCGACCAAGGCCCTGGGCGACCGGGCCGGATCGGTCGTGGCCATGGACGCCGACACGGGCGAGGTGCTGGCGTTGGTCAGCCTGCCCAGCTACGATCCCAACGAGTTTGTTGTCGGTATCAGCCATGCGAAATGGAAGGAGCTGCTGGAGGATCCTTTGCATCCCCTGCAGAATCGGCCGGTGCAAAGCACCTATCCGCCTGGCTCCATCTTCAAGCTCGCTGTGGGCGGGCTTGGGCTTGAGAGCGGCACGGTCAAGCCTTCCTCGACGGTGTTTTGTCCCGGTAGCTACAAGCTCGGCCAGCGCGTCTTCAGGTGCTGGAACAAGGGCGGGCATGGAACCACCGACTTCAAGAAATCCCTGCGCGAGTCCTGCGACGTCTATTATTATCAGCTGGGAGAACAGCTCGGCGTGGAGGCGATCAGCGATTTTGCGACCCGCTGTGGGTTCGGGGTCAAGACCGGCGTGGAGTTGCCCCACGAGCGGGCCGGCAACATGCCCACCCCGGAATGGAAGTTGAACCGCTTCGGAGAGAAGTGGCAGGGCGGCGAGACCTTGAACTACGCCATCGGCCAGGGCTACACCTTGACCACTCCCCTACAGGTGGCCAGATTTATGGCGGCGCTGGTCAACGAAGGGAAAATATTGCGGCCGACGCTCCTTTTGTCCGAAGAACCCGACGTGTTGGGTGAACTGCCCATGCGGCCCGCGACCAGGAAGCTGGTTCTTGACGCCATGGTGGCCACGGTGGAGGAAGAGCGGGGCACTGCCCGGGTTCTTCGCAGGCCCGGTCTGAGAATCGGGGGCAAGACCGGCACGGCCCAGGTCGTGAAGCTGCAGGAAAAATACGAGAAGAAAAAGACCCATGAGATTCCCTACAAATACAGGGATCACGCCTGGATGGCCAGCTTTGGTGAAAAGGATGGGAAGCGGTTTGTGGTCGTGGCCATGGTGGAACATGGCGGTCATGGAGGCTCGGATGCGGGGCCGGTGGCCGGGGCAGTGCTCGATGTACTTCTGGATGTGCGATCAGGGGACTGACCAGGAAAGAAAATGTTCGATAGACGACTCATATTTCATATCAATTGGGGCCTTTTGACCCTGACGGCGATCCTTTTTCTTGTCGGGGTCATGAACCTCTATTCGGCCAGCACCCTGCGCCTTGCTTCCGGCCTTGAAATCGACACGTATTTCAACAAACAACTGCTCTGGGGCGGGGTCGGACTATGCGTGATGACGGCGTTGGTGCTGATAGACTATCGTCATCTTAAATCCGTTTCGTGGGCGTATTTCATCCTTTGCCTGGTTCTGCTGCTCGGAGTCAGTGTCGCCGGGAAGACCATCTACGGAGCCAAGAGATGGCTTGATCTCGGTTTTTTCAATCTCCAGCCGACGGAGCTGACAAAGATCGCGGTCCTGATTCTTGGAGCCAGGCTGATGGCACGCATGGAAGGCAAGCTGGGCTGGATCAACCTGGGCAAGGCGCTCCTGGTCGGTCTGGTGCCCGCTGTCCTGGTGGTCAAGCAGCCTGATCTGGGGTCGGCCTTGAACATCCTGCTCATTTTGGGGGGAATGATCCTTTTCAAGGGGGTCACCGGCTCCGTGTTCAAGGTACTGGTTGTCGTGTTGCCGATCATGATCCCATTTGGCTGGTTTTTTCTGCACGACTACCAGAAGCAGCGCATAATGACATTTCTTGACCCGGGCAACGATCCGCTCGGGGCCGGGTACCATATCATCCAATCCCAGATTGCGATTGGATCCGGAGGGTTCTGGGGCAAGGGCTTTTTGGAGGGCACCCAGAGTCAGCTGCGCTTCCTACCGGAAAAACACACGGATTTCGCTTTTGCCGTGTTCGGCGAGGAGTGGGGCTTTTTCGGGTCCATCATCCTGCTCATTCTTTTCTGCTCCTTTCTCTATCAGATTTACATCGTCACCATGGAAGCCAAGGACGATTTCGGGAGCTACCTCGCGGCCGGGGTCTTCTTTTATTTCTTTTGGCAGATCCTCATCAATATAGGCATGGTGCTCGGGATCATGCCTGTCGTCGGAATTCCACTGCCCTTCATCAGCTATGGAGGCAGTGCGTCCGTGGTCAATTTTTGCATGGTCGGACTCGTCCTCAATGTGGCCATGCGTCGTTTCGTTTTCAAAAAAGGCTGATAGTTTTTTGGTGTTTTCACGCGGACTGATTTTTTTGGGCCGCTGATCCGAAAGAAGGCGAGGACGCGCTGTGAGCGACCTACTTTTTTTTCGAAAAGAAAAGCGCGAGCTAGACACGTGAAATTCCGAACAAACTACGAAAACCCATGCCATGCCAATCATTTTACTGATGCTTTGTCTAAAAAGATTTTGACACGAAAATGGGAATCAGATAGAGGCCCTGTGACTTTGAACAAAAATTCACATACTTTTTAGGGGGCGGCATGATTGATCTAGATTACACTTTTTTTGTTCAGCTCGTGAACTTTATGGTCATCCTGACGGTCTTGAATTTGATCTTGTATCGTCCCATCCGAGGGATCATCAAGAAAAGGGCCGAGGTCATGAGCCAGAAGCTGGGATCCATCGAGGATTTCGCCGCCAAGGCGGAGGCCAAGCTTGAGAGCTACAAGGTAGCATTGAGCGGAGCCCGGGTCGAAGCTCAGCAGCTGCGGGTAGCCTTGAAGGCTGAAGGCACCGCGGTTGAGTCTTCCGTTTTGGCCGAGGCCGGAGCCGAAGCCGCCGAAAAGGTTGCCGCCGCCCGAAAGGAGATCGACGGTCAGAAGCAGACAGCCCTCAAGGCTCTGCGCCAAGAAGTCGCCACCTATGCCAAGAACGTCGCCAACAAGGTGCTGAGCAAGGCTTGATAGGTTCGGGATTTTCTTATGTGTCATAGATTTACTTTTTCATATAAGGAGGGCGGAATTTTGAAAAAGTTCAAGACTGTCGGATTGGTGACGGCAGCACTGGTTCTCTGCGCGGCGATAGCTTTCGCCAGCGAGGGAGATGGCGGGGGGCACAACAAGCTGCTCGACCTTCTCTATCGCGTAATCAATTTCGGCATTGTCGCGTTCTTGATCTATAAGTTCGCGGGCAAGCGTATCGCGGACTTGCTGTCCGGGCGCACCAAGCAGATCGAGACGGACCTTGCCGATCTCGACGAGCGCAAGGAAGATGCCGAAAAGCGTTTGCTTGAAGTTGAGGCGAGTATCGCGAATCTCGAGGCGGAAAAAGCCAAGATTCTGGATGATGCAAAGGCTCAGGGTGAGGCCATGCGTCAGGCGATTATCGACAAAGCGGAGGCCCAGGCTACTCAGATCAGGGCTCAGGCTGAAGTATCGGCGGCCCAGGAAGCCAAGTTGGCTATCGACGCCATCCGTGAAGAACTGGCCGAAAAGATTACCACTGCCGCTGAAGATCTTGTCAAGAAGCAGCTCAAAAAGAAAGATCACGAAGATTTGGTCAACGAATATCTTAAAAAGGTGGTGCTCAATTGACTGGGAACATCGTAGCAAGACGGTATGCCAAGGCTTTGTTCGCCGTTGCGCAAACGCAGTCCGACAAGGGCGCGATGGCGAAATACGGTGACGACTTGGCCAGGCTGGCTGGACTCCTGGAGAATGCGCCTGAGCTCACGAAGATCTTCCGCAACCCAATTTTTGGTGTGGAAGAAAAGAGAGGGGTAATCATCAAGATTCTGGACAAAGTGGAGCCTTGCGCCATGGTTCGGAATTTTTGTCTGCTGCTTGCGGACAAGAACAGATTGTCTTTTCTCCCCGAGATCAACGCATCCTATGGAACGCTTTTGGATTCAGCCCAGGGTGTTCTTCGCGGCAAGCTGGTGACGGCTGTAAAGCTTTCCGATGTTGTGCAGAAGAACGTTGTCGATAAATTGCAACGCGAGTCGGGCCAGAAAGTGGTCCTTGATTACGAAGTGGATCAGGAGATTATTGGCGGGCTTATGCTCAAGATCGGTGACAAGATCCTTGACGCCAGTATTCGCGCTCAGCTGCAAATTTTGAAAGAAAATATCAAAAGGGGTGAGTAGAGGCTATGCAGATTAAAGCAGAAGAAATTAGCCAGATCATCGAAGGCCAGATCAAGAATTACGAGAAAAAGGTTGAGATGAGCGAAACTGGCGTGGTCTTGTCAGTGGGTGACGGTATCGCCCGCGTTTACGGCTGCGAAAACGCGATGGCAATGGAACTCCTCGAGTTCCCCGGTAACGTCATGGGAATGGTCCTTAACCTTGAAGAAGATTCCGTAGGTGTCGCCCTGCTCGGCGAGACGGAACACATCAAGGAAGGCGACATCGTCAAACGTACGGGCCGGATTTTCCAGGTTCCCGTCGGCGACGCTGTTCAGGGCCGGGTCATCGACCCTCTGGGCAACCCCATCGACGGTCTCGGACCGATCCAGACGGATCAGTTCCGTAACGTTGAAATCAAGGCTCCCGGCATCATCGCCCGTAAATCCGTACATGAGCCCATGTACACGGGTCTGAAGGCCATCGACGCCATGACACCCATCGGCCGCGGCCAGCGCGAACTCATCATCGGTGACCGTCAGGTCGGCAAGACCGCGGTTGGCGTTGACGCCATCATCGCGCAGAAGAACAGCGACATTCACTGTTTCTACGTTGCCATCGGCCAGAAGCGTTCCACTGTCGCCCAGGTGGTTGAAGCCCTTCGTCAGAACGGCGCCCTGGAATACACTACCGTCATTTCCTCCACCGCCTCCGAGCCGGCTCCGCTGCAGTTCATTGCTGCCTACTGCGGTTGCACCATGGCGGAATTCTACCGTGACAACGGCAAGCATGCCCTGATCGTTTATGACGATCTTTCCAAGCAGGCTGTCGCCTACCGGCAGATGTCCCTGCTTCTGCGCCGCCCTCCGGGACGCGAAGCTTTCCCTGGCGACGTTTTCTATCTCCACTCCAGACTTCTGGAGCGCTCCTGCAAGGTCAACGACAGCCTGGGCGCCGGTTCCCTGACCGCCCTGCCTGTCATTGAAACCCAGGCCGGTGACGTTTCGGCATACATTCCGACCAACGTTATCTCCATCACCGACGGTCAGGTCTATCTTGAGCCCAACCTGTTCATGGCCGGCATCCGCCCCGCCATCAACGTCGGTCTGTCCGTATCCCGAGTTGGCGGCGCCGCTCAGATCAAGGCCATGAAGAAGGTCGCCGGTACGCTGCGTCTCGATCTGGCCCAGTATCGCGAACTTGCCGCTTTCGCGCAGTTCGGTTCCGACCTGGACAAATCCACCAAGACCAAGCTGACCCGTGGTGAGCGTCTGGTTGAACTGCTCAAGCAGCCTCAGTACCAGCCCATGCCCGTCGAAGAGCAGGTTGCAGTTCTTTACGCCGGTACACGCGGTTTCCTTGATGACATCGCAGTGACCGACGCCATCCGCTTCGGTGCCGAACTGGTTGACTTCATGCGTAACCAGAAATCCGACGTCCTGGCTGAAATTGTTCAGACCAAGGACCTTGGCAGTGAAACCGAAAAGAAGCTGGCTGATGCGATCAATGAGTTCAAAGCCGGTTTCAAAGCCTAGGATCGTTTAAGGAGTCGTAAATGGCATCACTCAGGGACATTCAGAACAAAATCGTCGGTGTAAAGAAGACCAAGCAGATTACGAAAGCGATGAACATGGTCGCTTCCGCAAAGCTGCGCGGTGCTCAGAGCCGCATCGAGCGCTTTCGTCCCTATGCTGATAAGTTCAATGACATTCTTATCGATCTGGCTTCCCGCGCCGACGCCAGCGCGCATCCCTTGCTTGAAAAGCGCGAGGTCATTCAGAACATCGGAATTGTACTGGTGACTTCGGACAAAGGGCTGTGCGGCAGTTTCAACGCGAACTTGTGCAATGCCGCCAACAGGCTGGCCAAGCAGAAGGAAGCAGAAGGCAAGACGGTCAAGTTTATCTGCATTGGAAAGAAAGGCAGAGACTTCATCCGCAAGACAAAATTCGAGATTGCTACCGCTTACGCTGAAAACATGACCCATTTTGATTTTCAGTTGGCAAGCGAAACAGGAAATCTCGTTATTGACGGATACCTCTCTGGACAGTTTGACGAAGTGCACATTGTTTACGGAAAGTTCGTAAGCATCGCGAAGCAGGAAGCGACATGGTCGCAGATTCTCCCCGCCGAAACGCCAGAAGTGGAGGCTACGGCCGGTGCTTCGAGCGAATACATCTTTGAACCGTCAGTGGAAGGTCTTTTGGCCGAACTGCTGCCCAGGTATGTCAAAGTTCAGATGTATCGCGGCCTGCTCGACACGTCGGCCAGTGAGCACGCAGCTCGCATGTCGGCCATGGATAACGCGACAAAGAACTGCGACGAAATGGTCGGCAGCCTGACCAAAGTCTACAACAAGGCGCGCCAGGCAAGTATCACCACCCAATTAATGGACATCGTAGGCGGTGCCGAGGCACTGAAAGGATAAGGGGGCATAACGCATGAGTGCTGTTAATACCGGTAAAATAGTGCAGGTCATCGGACCTGTTGTTGACTTGGAGTTTGCCGAAGGCAATCTTCCGAGCATTTTGAACGCTGTTCTCATTACGAACCCGACCATTGACGCCGAGGAAGACAACCTGGTTGTCGAAGTCGCGCAGCATCTTGGCAACAGCGTTGTTCGCTGCATCGCCATGGACAACACCGATGGTCTTGTTCGCGGTCAGATCGGCAAGGATACGGGCAAACCCATTCAGGTACCCGTCGGCAAGGCTTCCCTGGGACGTATTCTGAACGTCGTTGGCCGCCCGGTGGATGAAAAGGGTCCCATCTCCTCCGAGAAGATGTACCCCATCCATCGCCCTGCTCCCGGTTTTACGGAGCAGTCCACCAAGATTGAAGTGCTGGAGACCGGCGTCAAGGTTATTGACCTGCTCGTTCCCTTTCCCAAGGGCGGAAAGATGGGCATGTTCGGTGGTGCCGGCGTCGGCAAGACCGTTATCCTCATGGAAATGATCAACAACATCGCCAAGAACCACGGTGGCATCTCCGTGTTCGCCGGTGTTGGTGAGCGCACACGTGAAGGTAACGACCTTTACCATGAAATGATAGAAGCTGGCGTTCTGGATAAAGCCTGCCTCGTCTACGGTCAGATGAACGAACCTCCGGGAGCCCGTTCGCGCGTTGCGCTGACCGCTCTGGCCGCTGCGGAATATTTCCGTGACGAAGAAAACCAGGACGTGCTGCTTTTCGTTGACAACATCTTCCGTTTCACCCAGGCAGGCTCCGAAGTCTCCGCGCTTCTTGGCCGCATGCCTTCTGCGGTTGGTTACCAGCCGACGCTGGGTACCGACCTCGGTGAGCTGCAGGAACGCATCACCTCTACCAAAACGGGTTCCATCACCTCGGTTCAGGCCGTTTACGTGCCTGCCGACGACTTGACCGACCCCGCTCCTGCAACGACCTTCTCGCATCTTGACGGAACCATCGTTCTGTCCCGTCAGATCGCCGAACTTGGCATTTATCCTGCGGTGGATCCTCTTGACTCCACCTCGCGCATTCTGGATCCCAACGTCATCGGCATGGATCACTACATGACCGCTCGTGCCGTGCAGCGTCTGCTCCAGAAATACAAGGATCTGCAGGACATCATCGCGATCCTGGGCATGGACGAGCTGTCTGACGAAGACAAGCTGTCTGTTTCCAGAGCTCGTAAGATTCAGCGTTTCCTGTCCCAGCCGTTCTTCGTTGCAGCCCAGTTTACCGGCAAGGAAGGCCGCTATGTGAAGCTTGAAGAGACCATCAAGAGCTTCAAGGAAATCATTGAAGGCAAGCACGATTCTGTTCCGGAGTCCTGCTTCTACATGGTAGGCGGACTTGAAGAGGCATTGGAAAACGCCAAGAAACAGTAATTCTTGCTCTGGGGTATTGATATGGCTAAAACAATTACGCTTGAAATAGTGACACCAGACAAGATGGTGCTCAAGGAAGAGGTCGATTATGTCGGCGCTCCCGGCATCAACGGCGAATTCGGTGTCCTGCCCAATCATATCCCGTTTCTCTCTGCACTTGGTATCGGGAGCCTTTACTACAAACTCAACGGCAAGAAGTACTTCGTTTTTGTTGCCGGCGGTTTTGCCGAAGTCTCCCCTGCAAAGGTGACGGTTCTTGCCGAAGTAGCGGAAAGAGCTGAAGACATCGATCTGGAAAGAGCTCGCAGAGCTCAGGACAGGGCCGAGCAGCGCGCCAAGCAGCAACAGGAGAAATTGGATCACGCAGCCGTGCAGGCTGCATTGGCCAGAGCACTTCATCGCATGAAATGCCGGCAGACAGCTGTAAGTGAAGGCACTTGCCGCATGTAATGACCGACAATCACGGTATCTTGAAAGCAGGCTCCTCGGAGCCTGCTTTTTTTTATGACTATTCAATCTTGAGAATAATATAATATCCCGATATCAATGGTAAGATTTTTTGGGATGATATCGTGAAATTGGCTCTCGAGCTACTGTGGCATTGATCGGTTTTTGTTGGTCCGTGGCTGCAAAGCCGGTGAGAGCATTATTTGAAGTGATCGAGCCGAATACTTTTTTTCGAGGAAAATCATGAAGCCAGAACTGGGATACGTCATCTTGGCCGCAGGCAAGGGCACGCGCATGCATTCTGATTCCCCCAAGGTTTTGCAGCAGGTGTTGGGAAAGCCGCTTCTTGGCTATGTATATGACGCTTTGACGCACGTGCCCGCAGCTCAGATCTGGACCGTGGTCGGTTTTCAGGCCGCAAAGGTTGAAGACTGCTTTCCGGGGCAAAAGGGGCAGTTTGTCCTGCAGGAGCAGCAGTTGGGCACGGGACATGCGGTCATGCTCGCGTGGGAGCGCGTTGCCGCCAGCGGCATTTCACATCTTTGCGTGCTTAACGGAGACACCCCGCACGTTCCGGTTGATGCCATTGCCGATTTGGTTGAATTATGCGTGGTTCAAAACGCGGGCATGGGTATGTTGACCTTGCGTCTGGAAAATCCCTTTGGGTACGGACGGGTCATCCGCAATGCCGAAGGCTACGTGGAGCGGGTGGTTGAAGAAAAGGATTTCTGTGCAGCGGACCACGGCGGAGAGGTTTTTGAGGTCAATTCAGGGGTCTATGTGTTCGACGTCCAGCGCTGTGGGCCTTTGCTGGCAAAGATGGACCGCAGTAACGCCCAGCAGGAATATTATCTGACCCAGATGATCGCCATCTGCGCTGCGGCAGGGTTGCCGGTCGCGGGATTGCCGTTTGGAAGCTCGGACCTTTTGCGGGGGATCAATTCGCCAAGAGAGCTGGTTCGCTTTGAAGAGTCCTTGCGTCGAAAGATCGTGGAGGGTCTGCTCGATGCAGGAGTCATCCTTCGTAACAGCGAGACAATTTTCATCGGGCCCGACGTTGCCGTCGCTCCCGGCGCCGAAATAATGGGGCCATGCGAGATTTACGGTTGTTCGCGAATCGAGCGCGGGGCGTTCATCTCTTCTCATTGCTGGATCAAGGATTCGATTCTTGGTCCTTGCCAAGTGAAATCCTTTTCTCATATTGAAGGATCTCACATCCGTGCCGGGGCGAGTGTTGGCCCGTACGGTAGGATCAGACCCGGTTCCGATATCGGAGAGGATGCACGCGTGGGCAACTTCGTCGAAGTCAAGAAATCCGTGCTCCATGCCGGCGCCAAGGCGGGGCATCTTTCCTATCTGGGCGACAGCGATATCGGTCCTGGAGTGAATATCGGCGCGGGGACCATCACCTGCAATTATGACGGCGCGAAGAAGCATCGCACCGAAATTCATGAAAACGCCTTTATCGGCAGCAACACTGCGCTGGTCGCTCCCGTGGTCGTGGGAGCCGGTGCTCTTGTCGCCGCCGGTTCAGTGGTTACTAAAAATGTTCCCGATGGTGCCCTGTGCGTGGCCAGGGCCAGACAGTCGAATTTGGACCGCAAGAAAAAATCACTTCAATCCTAGGATAACTTATGGATATTCTTAATCAGTTGACAGAGAAGATAACCCTCCTTCTGGATCGCCAGGAAGCCTTGAAACTTGAGAATATGCAATTAAAGGAGTCCCTTGAGCAGGAGCGGCAGACCAAGGAGGCCGTTCTGTCCAGGGTGGAAAATATCTTGAACAGCCTGCAAGAGGTTGATAGAAACTAAGTAATGCCAGGATACAATTTGACAGTGCTCGGCCTCGATCTTTCCTTCGCGGCCGACGTCTCGCCCGAGCGGATTCATAAAGCTGTTGACCTGGTTCATCAGCGCTACAAGGATCTCGAAGGGCGGGTCAGTCACATGAGCAAGGAGCGGCTTCTGACATACCTGGCGTTGAGTCTGGCCGACGATTATTTACATGATCAAGGGAAGATGTCGCAACTTGAAGGCACGTTGCAGCAGCTTCTTTCGAAGATAGATAGTCCTGAAGAATAGTGAACAAGTACCCTGGAGGGTCAGTGATTGGTGATGCGTTTTTGAGCCAATAAAGCGCAATACGGGTAGCTTACAACGGTCTTGTGTGCACGCTTCGGGCAGCCGAAGAAGCCTGATGGGCTGTAGCCAACCCCCTCTTAACTTAAGAGGTTCAAAATGATTCCCAACACTGCCTTCCGGGGCTTTTATCTGGTTCGCCCCTTCCAACAGCCAGTCTCTCATACACTCCTTGCCGATCGTAATTAAGCGCTCGCGCTGTTGTCCCGTCAGTCCGATTTAAGGACAGGGATGACGTATCATGGTCGTTGCGCAGCCATCTTAAATATATTGTGCCAAGGAGTTTCCATGACCAGCCAGATCATAATCACCGCTTTCATTTGCACCGGAATTGGTGCGGTTGCGGGTTTTTTGTTCAAAAAATACATCACCGATCAAGAGAACGACGACGCGCGCAAATTGTCCGAACGGATTCTGGATGAAGCCAAGAAAGATGCGCAGGCGCACAAGAAAGAGGTTTTGCTCCAGGCCCAGGACGAGGTTTTTGCCCTGAAGAAGGAAGTCGAACAGGATGCCAAGGACCGCGAGCGTGAACTGAAAAAAAATGAGGCCAGGCTACAGGCCAAGGAAGAGCGTCTGGAAAAGAAGGTGGAGTCCCTGGCCTTGAAGGAAAGCGAGCTGGTCAGCCTTGAAAAGAAGGTTGCCAAGCAGGAGCGCGCCGTCGAGGAGAAGGAGGAGGGGCTGCAGGAATTGATCGTTGCCCAACAGACCCGTCTGGAGGAAATTTCCGGATTGACCGCCGAAGAGGCCCGCGCCCGTCTCATGCAGGAAATTGAGAGCAAGGCCCGCCATGAGGCGGCCAAGATGGTGCGGGTGATCGAGGTCGAGGCGCAGGAGACCGCGCATCGCAAGGCGCAGATGATCATTGCCAGCGCGGTTCAGCGCTACGCAGGTGATTATGTCTCCGAGCATACGGTCAGCTCGGTGGAGTTGCCCAGTGAAGACATGAAGGGCCGCATCATCGGCCGTGAAGGCCGCAACATCCGCGCCATCGAAGCGGCCACGGGTGTGGACCTGATTATCGACGACACGCCGGAAACGGTCATTTTGTCCGCTTACAACCCGTTGCGCCGTGAAGTGGCCAAACGTTCGCTGGAAAGATTGATCAGCGATGGCCGTATTCATCCCGCGCGTATCGAGGATATCGTCAAGAAGGTCGAAAAGGAGATGGATGTCCAGATCCGTGAAATCGGCGAGCAGGCCACTTTTGATCTCGGCGTGCACGGAATTCATCCCGAGATTGTCCGCCTGCTGGGTCAGCTGCGCTTCCGTACCAGTTTCACCCAGAATGTTCTGCAGCATTCCCTTGAAGTGGCGTTTTTGTGCGGAATCATGGCCGCCGAGCTTGGGCTGGACATCAAGAAGGCCAAACGGGCCGGCCTGCTGCATGATCTGGGCAAGGCCGTGGACCACGAAGTCGAGGGCCCGCATGCGCTCATCGGCGCTGATCTGGCCAAGAAGTATAACGAGTCCGCCGAAATCGTGCACGCCATCGCCGCGCACCATGAGGATGTCCCGCCAAAGTCCGTCTATGCCGTGCTGGTCCAGGCTGCTGATAGCCTCTCCGGAGCACGTCCCGGAGCGCGCAAGGAGCTTTTGGAGAGCTACGTGAAGCGCCTTGAGGAGCTCGAAGGGATTGCCACCGGATTTACCGGAGTGAGCAGGGCCTTCGCCATTCAGGCTGGCCGGGAAGTTCGCGTCATGGTGGATTGCGAGGCGGTCAACGACGATCAGATCTACATGCTGAGCAAGGATATCGCCAAGCAGATAGAGGAAAAGATGACCTACCCCGGTCAGATCCGGGTTACGGTCATCCGCGAGAAGAGGGCCGTGGGCATTGCCAAATAGTTCCCGAATGCGGATTCTCTTTCTTGGTGACATCGTAGGAAACAGCGGGCGGCAGATGGTTAAGGATCATCTGCCGCGTTTGCGTCGGGAATTGGAGCTGGACGTGGTGCTGGCCAACGGCGAGAACGCTTCCGGCGGGCTTGGGCTCTCGGCCAAAAGCGCCCAGGAGTTGCACAGATGCGGCGTCGATGTCCTGACCACCGGCAACCATGTCTGGAAATTTCCCGACATCCGGCCTGCGCTTGAGAATGAACCGTGGCTGCTGCGTCCGGGCAATTATCCCGCATCGGCGCCGGGCCGTGGCGCGGGCGTGTACGAACTGGGCGAAAACCTGCCGCCGCTCATGGTCATCAATCTGCAAGGCCGGACCTTCATGGAAGCCATCGACTGCCCGTTCGCGGTTGCCGAGACTCTGGTCGCAAAGGCTCCGCCCGAGGCCGTGATCGTGGTTGACATGCACGCCGAGGCCACCTCCGAGAAGCGCGCCCTGGTCCATCTGCTGCGCGGGCGGGTTCAGGCGGTGGTCGGCACGCACACCCATGTTCAGACCAATGACGCACGAATTTTAGACGAAATGACCGGTTATATCTCCGATCTTGGGATGTGCGGTCCGGAAGATTCCTGCCTGGGCATGGACAACGACATAATTTTACGCAGATTTCGAACGGGGTTGCCCCAGCGTTTTGAACTGGCCAAAGGGCCGTGCATGTTGAACGGGGCGCTTATGGAAGTGGATAACGGCCAATGCCGGTGCATTTCGGCATGGCAATACAGGGCATCTTAAAGAACAGGAACCGTCATGACAGATATGGAGCTTGCTCGGCAGCTTGAGCAGATCCGGCGCGGAAGCGTCGAGATCATCAACGAAGAGGAACTGATCGCAAAACTGCGCAGCGGCGCCCCGTTGCGGATCAAGGCCGGATTTGACCCCACCGCCCCGGACCTTCACCTTGGGCACACGGTACTGATCCAGAAGCTCAAGCATTTTCAGGAACTCGGACATCAGGTCATTTTTCTGATCGGTGATTTCACCGGCATGATTGGTGATCCCTCCGGGAAATCCGAAACGCGCAAGAAATTGACCCGCGAAGAGGTTCTCCGCAACGCCGAAACCTACAAGAAGCAGATTTTCAAGATCCTGGACCAGGAACGAACCGAAATCGCTTTTAACTCCACCTGGATGGACACGTTTTCCGCTGCGGATTTCATCGAGCTCTGCTCGCGGTACACCGTAGCCCGCATGCTTGAGCGCGATGATTTCGAGAAGCGGTTCAAGGGCAACCAGCCCATCTCCATCCACGAATTCCTGTATCCTCTTGTCCAGGGATACGACTCCGTGGCCCTCAGGGCCGATGTGGAGCTTGGCGGAACGGACCAGAAGTTCAATCTGCTCATGGGCCGCCACCTGCAGCGTGAGCACGGTCAGGCATCGCAGATCGTCTTGACCATGCCCATTCTGGAAGGTCTCGACGGAGTCCAGAAAATGAGCAAGTCGCTGGGCAACTACATTGGCATAGACGAGGCTCCGGGCGACATGTTCGGCAAGCTGATGTCCATCTCCGATGAGCTTATGTGGCGTTATTACGAATTGCTTTCCGACAGCTCTCTGGACCGGATCGCTACCCTGCGGGAGCAGGTTGGCTCCGGGGCCCTGCATCCCAAGACCGCCAAGGAGGATCTGGCCCAGGAGATCACGACACGGTTTCATGGGGCGGAGGCTGGCGCGGCAGCGCGTGAGGCTTTCAACGCCGTTTTCGCCAAGCAGGGCATTCCGGAGGACATCGAGGTTTTCACGGTTCAGGCCGGTGCGCTGCTGGTGGATATTCTGAGCGAGAGCGGCGTGTGCTCCTCCAAGGGCGATGCCCGCCGGATGTGCAAGCAAAACGCCGTGACCATCGACGGACGCAAGGAAGACGACGCTTCCTTCGCATTCGCGCCGGGGGAATACGTGCTGAAGATCGGCAAGAAAAGATTCTTGAAGCTTGTGACGGCTTAAGGGGGCGGGCTGATGTTTTCGATCTGGCGTAAAACCGTTCTGCTGGCGCGCATGGTCAAGATAGAACATTCGATCTTTGCCCTGCCGTTCGCCTATCTCGGGATGCTCTGGGCCGCAGACGGCTGGCCGGGCTGGAGGATATTTCTGGCCCTGACCGTGGCCATGGTGGCCGTGCGGTCCTTCGCCATGGCCGTCAATCGCCTTGCGGATCTTCCCATTGATTCCAAAAACCCGCGCACCCTGACCCGGCCTTTGGTGACGGGCGAACTCAAGGTTTCCGAAACGCTGGTTTTCATAGCCGTCAGCGCCCTTGTCTTCGTCGGGGGGTGCTGGCAGCTCAACTCCCTCTGTCTGGCGCTTTCTCCTCTGGCACTGGTCTGGTCCGCACTCTACAGCTACACCAAACGATTCACCTTTCTGTGCCATTTTTTTCTGGGCACTGTCCTTGGGCTTGCCCCCCTGGCCGGATGGCTCGCCGTGTCTCCGGAGATTGTGCTCGCTCCAGTCCTTTTGGGTCTGGGAGTGACGTTCTGGGTGGCCGGATTTGATATCCTCTACGCCTGCCAGGACGCCGAATTCGATCAGGCCGAGGGCCTGCATTCTTTGCCGGCAGGCAAAGGGGTGCCGATCGCGCTGGCTCTTTCGACCTTCAGCCATGTGATAACAGCCCTCTTTTTCCTTCTGGCCGGCTGGTCTGCCGGAGCCGGGCTTGTCTATGCGGGTTTTTGTCTGTTCGTGGCAGTGATCCTGCTTTTCGAGCACCGACTGATCAGTGCCGATGACCTGAGCAAGGTCAACCTGGCTTTTTTCACCTTGAACGGGTTTGTAGCGGTTTTCTTGTTTGCGGGCGCGGTCATCGACACGACGCTTGGGTAATTAATCTTCAGGGAGCATCTCATGCGCGAAGCCAACGTTTTTCCCACCTACAGAGGGGAAATGGAATATGTCTGCCTCGGTTGTAAGGCCAGATACCCCATCGACGAATTGCATTACACGTGTCCAAGCTGCAAGGGTGTTTTTCTGCTGGAGGACACACGTTTTTCCGAGTTGGAAAAGACACCCGGCACTGCCTGGCGCGATATTTTCGACCTGCGCGCGGCGACCAAGAATCCGGCCCTGCGCGGTATCTTCCGTTTTTACGAGCTGATGGCTCCTGTCGTGGCCGAAGAGGACATTGTCTATCTGGGGGAGGGCAACACCCCCGTGACCCGCTCCTCGTCCGCCCTGGAGCGTCTGGTGGGCCAACCCATGGCCTTCAAGAATGACGGCCAGAATCCGTCCGCGTCATTCAAGGATCGCGGCATGGCCTGCGCCTATTCGTATCTGCGCCATCTTGTCGCCAAACACGACTGGGACAATGTCCTGACCATCTGCGCCTCCACCGGTGATACCTCGGCCGCAGCGGCGCTCTACGCGGCGTATGTGGGCGCCCCCTTGACTTCGGTCGTGCTTTTGCCGCAGGGCAAGGTCACTGCGCAGCAACTGTCCCAGCCTCTCGGAAGTGGGGCAAAAGTACTCGAGATCCCTGGTGTTTTTGACGACTGCATGAAGGTGGTCGAGTATCTGGCCGATCATTATCGTGTGGCGCTCCTCAACTCCAAGAACGCCTGGCGCATCCTTGGGCAGGAGAGCTATGCCTTTGAAGTGGCGCAGTGGTATGATTGGGATCTGCGCGGCAAGGTTATTTTCGTGCCCATCGGCAATGCAGGAAACATCACGGCCATCATGAGCGGATTCCTGAAACTCCTGCGGCTTGGGATCATAGAGGCCCTGCCCCGCATCGTCGGAGTACAGTCCGAGCATGCAAATCCGGTGTTCAGGTACTATGCCCAGGACGCGGAGCAGCGCAGGTTCGAGGCCGTGAAGGTGCGCCCGTCAGTTGCCCAGGCGGCAATGATCGGCAATCCCGTGTCGTTTCCCCGGGTGGCGTACCTGGCCGAGCAGTACCAGAAGCTGGGTGGCGCGGGATCGTTTCAGGTCGTGCAGGTCAGCGAACAGCGCATCATCGAGTCCATGCTGCTTGCCAACCGGCATGGCCATATCGCCTGCACCCAGGGCGGAGAATGCCTGGCCGGGCTCCTTAAAGCCAAGGAGCTTGGACTCATGGAAGAAGGCGAGCTTGCCGTGCTTGACGCCACGGCGCATGCTTTGAAGTTCGCCGGATTTCAGGACATGTATTTTCATGATGGCTTCGGTCCCGAATTCGAGATCACGCCGGACAAAAAGCTGGCCAATGTGCCGCGCCTGGTCATTGATCAGGATGAAAAGTCGCGTCTGTCCGAGGATGCGTTTACGGTTCAGGCTGCCCAGAATGTGGTCGGCATCCTGGGGCTCGACAAAAAATGACGGCGTGTGTCTGAAACGCTCGAAAATAGAAATGGCCGGTGTGCGTAACCGGCCATTTCTGTTTTCTGAGGTAAGCGTACCTGCGCTAGGTGCCCGGCGGAAGGCCGAGTAGGGCGATGTCGTGGGCGTTGGCAAAAGCAAGGGCCTGGTCCTGCTCGAAAAAGATGCATCCGCCAGCCTCAAAGGCCAGGCACGTCGCCCCTACATCGGCCATGGCTTGCAGTGTCTTCAGGCCAAAAGCCGGAAGGTCGAGCCTTTTGTCCTGGGTCGGCTTTGGCCGCTTTACGACCACCGCGCCGGGGCCCCCAAGCTGTCCGCCGCGTCGTATGGCTGCGTCGGTGCCTTCAATGGCCTCGACGGCAAGAACGATTTTCTCCCGCACTACCAGGCACTGGCCGATGTCGAACTGTCCCAGGGATTGGGCCAGTTTCCATGCGAATTCTACATCTTCGCGCTCGGCTTGCGTGGGTCTTCTCTTGGTCAGGATCCCTTCGGGCGCGAGCAGGTTCGGCGAGTAGTGATGAGGCGCGACGACAGCCAGCCCTTCGCGTTCAAGTTCGGCAGTGAGCGCGCGCAGCAGTACGTCATCCCCGCGCGTCTTGATGGAAAAAAGAAGCCGTGCCGCTCGCCAGTCGGGTCGAAGATCAAGTGCCCTTGGCTTGTTGATGGGACCAGCCATGACCACGTGCGTGACGTGGTTGGCGGTGAAGAAATCGATGAGTTTGCCAAGCTGCCCAAGTTTGAGCCAGGAGAAATTGTCGCAGTGGGCCCTAAAGGCAGGATCGGTGTCGGAAGCGAATCCGACACCGATGACGCGTTCGCCGCGTTCTTTTGCCGTATTGGCCACGGTGATGGGAAATGAGCCGCCGCCCGCGATGATGCCAAGCGTTCTGGTCATGGCCAGTCTAGATGCGTTCAGGCGTTATCGTGCCTCGTTTGCTGCTGCGGATGAAGTCGAGGAGCTTCATGACCTGGGAGAAGTTGCCAAGCTCTGTCTCGACCTGCTGCATGACTTCGTTGCGTTCCTGGTTGGAGCGCCAGATCAGCTTGTAGGCGGATTTCAGGGCGTGAATCTCCTCGGAGGAAAACCCGTGCCTGCGCAAACCGATGAGGTTGAGCCCGCGCAATGTGGCGCGTTCGCCGACGGCCAGCATGAAGGGCGGCACGTCCTGGGCAACACCGGTTTTTCCGCCGATGAATGCGAAGTCACCGATGTTCACGAATTGGTGCACGGCCGAAAGACCGCCCACAACAACTTCATTGCCTACGACGACATGCCCGGCAAGGGTCGCGGCATTGGCCAGGACGTTGTTGTCTCCGACCACGCAGTCGTGCGCGATGTGGGAGTAGGCCATCATCAGGTTGTCCGACCCGACCTGGGTTATTCCGCCGCCGCCTTCGGTGCCGCGGTGGATGGTCGAAAATTCGCGGATTCTGTTGCGGTCCCCGATGACGAGCCTGCTCTCTTCCCCGCCGAATTTGAGATCCTGTGGTTCACCGCCGACGCAGGCCATGGAATGGATATGGTTTTTCGTGCCAAGGGTAGTAAAGCGCTTGATCTGGGCTCCGGCGTCGATGACGGTCTCGTCACCGATGTGAACCCCGTCTTCGATAACGGCAAACGGGCCGACCGTGACACCGGTGCCAAGATACGCATCCGGATGAACTACCGCTGAAGGGTGTATGTTTGTTTGCATCAGTCTTCCCTCGGAACCACGGAAGCGGTCAGGATGCCCTCAGCCACGACCTTTCCGTCGACCATGGCCTTGCCGTTGGTTTTCCACATGCTCATCTTGTGGCGTTCGTAGGTGACGTGCAGATGTAGCTGGTCACCGGGAAAAACGGGGCGACGAAAGCGAACTTTTTCCATTCCGGTGAACAGAAAAATCTTGCCCACGGTGTCCGCCGGAGGAAGACTCTTGATGACCATGATCCCACCAGCCTGGGCCAGTGCTTCAAGAATGAGCACGCCGGGCATGACTGGATAGGACGGGAAGTGACCCTGAAAGAAAGGTTCGTTGATGGATACGCACTTGATGGCGTGCACCGATTTCATGGGCTCGAAAGAGAGCACTCGATCGACCAGGAGGAAAGGATAGCGATGTGGAAGCAGATCCAGAATGTCACGGCTTACGATTTCGCCATTTTCAGGTTTGTTGATCATATCATTTCCCTTTGTTCGCAAGTTCTTCCCGGAGTGCGGCCAGTTCCTTTTCAAGTTTGCCGAGCCGCCGCTTCATGTCCGGTAGTTTGGGCATGATGGCCGAGGTCCGCAGGAATGATCCGTGGGACATGACCGGAATGCCGCTAAGGTCCTGGCCCGGCGGTACATCCTTGCCCACACCGGATTTGGCGCCGATTCGGCATCCGTCGCCAAGATTGATGTGCCCGGCGACCCCGACCTGTCCGGCCAGAACCACCCCGTTGCCCAGGGTGGTCGACCCTGCGATGCCGACCTGCGACACGATGATGCAGTTGCGTCCGACCCGAACATTGTGGCCAAGCTGAACCAGATTGTCGATCTTGGTCCCTTGCCCCACACGGGTTTCACCCAAGGCTGCACGATCTATGGTCGTGTTAGCCCCGATTTCCACATCGTCCTCGATCACGGTTCGGCCAATCTGGGGAAATTTGGTCATCCCCGAAGCCGCCTGGGCAAATCCGAATCCGTCGCTGCCCAGAACCGTTCCGGCATGCAGAATGACCCGCTTTCCGACCATCGTGCCAGCCATGAGCGAGCAGTTGGGATAGATTATGACGTCTTCGTCGACCACGCAGTCTTCGCCGATGTACGAGCCGCTGAATACGCGAACCCTCGCGCCGACCTTTGCCCCTCTGCCGATGAAGACAAAAGGAGCGATGGAGGCACTCGGGTCGATGCTTGCATCTTCGTGCACGAAGGCCAGGGGGCTCATGCCTTCGAAAGAGCCTTGCGGCTTGGCAAAAAGCTGAACGGCGCGTGCAAAATCAAGATACGGATTGGCGCTGATCAGGCATGACTTGGAATCAAGGGCCTGATCAGCGCTGACGAGGACAGCACCAGCGCCGGTCGTTTCAAGTTGCGGCGCATATTTGGGGTTGGCCAGAAAGGACAGTTCGGATTCTGAAGCATCGGCCAAGGTGTTGACCCCGGAGATCTCCATGTCACTGCCCTTCAAGGCTATGCCCAGACGGGATGCAATTTCAGAAAGAAGCATTACGAGCTCTGTTATTTGCCGCGCATGGCTTTGTTGAGTTCCGCCAGGATGGCGTTCGTGAGGTCGACGCTTTCCTGACCGTAGATCACTCCGCTGGCCTGCTTGTCGAAGATGGCGGTGTATCCGTTTTTCTTTCCGTAGCTCTCGATGACTTCAAGGAGCTTATCGATGATGGGCTTTGAAAGGTTCTGCTCGGCCTGCTGCAGTTTGCGCTGGTAGCTCTGGCCCATGTCCTGGAAGTCACGGACTTTGCGCTTGTACTGCGTTTCCTTGTCCATTTTAGCTTCCTGGCTGAGCATCATGGACTGCTTCTGAAGTTCGTCCTTCAAAGTGTCCAGCGCCTTCTTCTGGGTATCGAGGTTGTCCTTCATGTCCTTGAACTGGGACTTGAGCTGCTCCATGGCCTTGGAGCCGGGCTCGGACTTGGCGATGACCGTCTTCATATCAATAAAACCGATTTTGGTTTCGGCGCCTGCCGTCAGGGCCATGCAAAACACGAGAAAGATTGTCAGGATAAATGCACGCATGAAAAACTCCTCACCAATAATGTGTAATTTGACTTGTTGTTAAAAGAACTGTCCAACGGAAAATTCAAAACGGCCTTTTCTTTCATCGTCAACTTTGACGGTGTCCAGAGGGTAACCGTACTCCAGGCGCAACGGGCCCAGAGGCGAGTACCAGCGCACACCGGCACCGACACTCTTGTAGAGATCCATGTCAATGGATTCGTCATCGTCCCATGTCTTGCCGGCATCAAAGAAGACCAGCCCCACGATGCCCATCTCCTTGTGCAGTGGCACCAGATATTCCGCGTTGAAGAAGAAACTCTTGTTTCCGCCTTTTTCATCCCCTTCATCATAGCCGCTCTGCCCTTCTTTTTGGTCATAGACAGGAGAGATGGTGCGCTCCTTGTAGCCGCGTACCGAATTCATGCCCCCAAGGTAGAAGCGCTCGAAGGGAGGGATGCGTTCGCTGCCGTTCTCCATCACATATCCGGCCTGTGCATGCAGGTGGATGATGGTTTCCAGGAAGATCGGGAAATAGTGATTGGCGTCGGCAATGTATTTGACGAAATCGTCATCGCCTCCAATCAGGCCGCCGGCGTATTCCACAGAGAACTGGTGGGTAACGCCCTTGGAGGGATTGATGCGCCGGTCAGTCGTGTCGCGCTTGATGGAAGCGTACAGCGCGCTGGCCCAGTTCTGTCCTTCGATGTCTTTAATGACCTTGTCGGCGTCATCGTCGACGTTTTCGATGGTGTAGCGCTCAAGTCGGTAATTCCAGGACAGGTTGGTGTATTCTCCGAGCGGGTATCCGAAGAGCAGCCTGGCTCCCATGGCCTGCTTGTCGTAGTCGGAGTACTCGTTCATCGTGTTGTAGAGGCTCATGCCGACGCCCAGATCCGTGTCGTCGTAATGGGGATTCCAGAACGTGGCGGTGTAATCGGCGGACTTTGCGCTGATGGTCCCCTTGAAGCCAAGCTGGTAGCCCATGCCGAAGAGATTGCGCTCCAGCACCTGACCCGAGAAGAACACCTGCGAATAGCTTGAATAGCCTACGCCTGCGGAAAACTGCCCCGTGGGTTTCTCCTTGACCTTGACGCGCAGGTTGAGAGCGCTGGGATTGGCCGTGGGTTCCGGGGTGATCTCGACGGTCTCGAAGAAATCGAGCCTGTTGAGACGGGCATTGGACCTGCGCAGCAGTGATCCGTCGAAGAGGTCACCGTCGACGAGACGCATCTCGCGTCGGATGACGTTGTCCCTGGTCTTGGTGTTGCCCTCGATCAGAACACGGTTGATGGAGATCTTGTTGCCCTTGGACAATATGTAGGTGACGTCTAGCTTCTTTTCTTCTTCGTTGCGGGCCATGTTCACATCGGCTTCGGCGAAGGCGTATCCAAAGTTGGAGTAGTGTTCCACGAGTTTCTGCATGTCGGAGCGCAGAACAGAGCGGTCGAAAAATTCATTTTTGGCGGCCAGATCGTCCAGGGCGATGACGCTGTTCAGGTCTTCGGGGGTGGCGATCATCTCCCCTTCATACTTGACGGAAGCCACCGTGTAGCGCTCGCCTTCCTCGACCTGGAAGGTGACGGTGATGCCGTCATCCAGGTACGTGACTTCGGGCTGGCCCACCTTGGCGTTCAAGAAGCCTCGATTGCCGTAATAGGCTTCCAGGGCCGCCGCGTCGCGGTCCAGGATTTCTTCGCGTAGTACGCCCGTTCCCGTCATCCAGGACAGCATGCCGCGTTCGGTCAAGGCCAGTTCGTCCTTGAGGTCGGAAGGGTCGAGTTGCTTGGCGCCCTGGATGACGATGTCCGTCACGTAGAGCTTCTTGCCTTCCTTGACGATGATGTTGAGCCGCGCGCGCTTGGCGTCGGCCTGGGCCAAGGTGTAGTCGATCTCGGCGTTGTAGAAGCCGTCCTTGCGGTACAGTTCGCGTATCTTGCCCATGTCGTCCGCCAGGACCCGGGGATTGAGCACCGCTCCGGTCTTGGTGGCGATGGTGGCCAGCAGGTCGTCGGCGTCAAGTTCTTCCGCACCCTCGACGCTGATGGCCGAGATGAGCGGCTTTTCCTTGACGGTTATGATCAGGCGCTTGCCTTCGGCCGTGTCTTCCAGGGCGATGGCGATGTCGTCGAAGTACCCAAGTTCGTAGAGACTCTTGAGCTCGGTGTTGACGGTTTTTGGGTCGTAGACGTCACCGGGCTGGATCCTGAGCCGCATCAGGACCACGTCGTCGTCGAGGATTTCATTTCCGCGTACATCGATGGAAGCGATCCTATCTTTTTGCTGCACGCCGGTCTGGATTTTGGCCGCTGTGTCTTCAATGGCCGGCAGGATGTTGATCACACCCTCCTTGACCACGAAAAACGGTTTCGGCTCACGGACGCCGTAAGCTTCCACAAGCCTGGTGTCGATGCTGATGGTTTCTCCGATCTGGCTGAAACTGCCGTAGACGGCGTAAGCGGCTCCGGAGAGCAGCGCCATGTCCCTGGCGACTCCAAGATCCAGATATTCGACTTGCTGTTCCTGCAGGAGACGCACGGTTTCCTCTTGCGGGATCACTTCCAGGCCCAGGGCCGTCAGGCGATCCTGAAGCAGCTTGGGCAGGCTCTCCTCCAGATAGGCCAGCTCCGGTGCCGCGTTCACGGCAAATGGAAGCACGATGACCTTTTTCGTCGGTTCGGCGAACCCGGGAAGGGTACAGAAGAGACTCAGGATGACGATCAGACACAGGAAGGCATTACGCTTCATACAATTCTCCGGAACGCAGCTCCAATGTGCGGTGCATGCATTGGGCAAGTTCAGCATTGTGGGTAACGATGACCAGGGTGACTCCCTGATCCTTGTTCAGATGCAATAAAAGATCATTGACTTCCCGGCCTGTCCGTTCATCAAGGTTCCCGGTAGGTTCGTCGGCAAGTACCACGGCGGGTTCAAGCAGAATGGCCCGGGCAATGGCCGCCCGTTGTCTCTCTCCCCCGGACAGGGTGGTTACCCTGTGATGGCGTCGATGCGCAAGCCCCACCCGGGACAAAGCCGCGTCGGCCTTTTCCAGGGCCAGGCTCCTGGCCATTCCGCCGATGATGCCCGGCATGGCTACGTTTTCGCGGGTCGAGAATTCGGGCAGCAGATGGTGGAACTGGAAAACAAAGCCCATGTTCCTGTTGCGGATACGGGCCCGTTCTTTCCAGCCAAGGGTTGATATGTCCGCCCCGTTGAACAGGATGGAGCCGCTCGAAGGCACGTCCAGCGTGCCCATGAGCTGCAGCAGCGTGCTTTTGCCCGATCCCGAAGCGCCGACGATGGCCAGGGAATCTCCGCCGAGCACTGTCAGGTCGACGCCGGAAAGGACGGTGATGGTTTCCTCGCCCTGTTCATAGGCCTTGCCGACGCCTTGCAGACGGTAGACTTCACTCATAGCGCAGCGCCTCTGTGGGGTGCATTTTCGAGGCCTGCCTGGCCGGGTACAACGTAGCCAGGAAGCATAGCGCCATGGCCGCTACGGCGATGAGGGACATGTCGAGAAGTTCTATTTTTACGGGCAAGTGGTCCAGATAATAGACATCCGCCGGGAGTTTGATGAACTGGTATTTCTGGAGCAGGGAGCAGATGGCAAGTCCCAGCCCGAATCCGATGCTGGTCCCGACGGCCCCTATGAGCGAGCCCTGCAGGATGAAGATGTTGCGGATCTGGGGAGGCGTGGCGCCAAGAGCCATGAGTACGGCGATGTCCTTGGTTTTTTCCATGACCATCATGACCAGGGTGGTAATAATGGAAAAGGAGCCTACCAGCACGATCATGATCAAGATGACCGCCATGGCCGTCTTTTCAAGCTTCAGCGCCGCAAAGAGATTCTGGTTCATCTCTATCCAGTTGCGCGAATAAAGGGGGAATCCGCCCAGCGCGCGAACCAGCGCTTCGCCGATCTTCTGCACGCCGTCTATGTCCGAGACCTTGTATTCGATTCCGGTCACGAAATCCCCGTCAAAGCCCAGAATTCTCTGTGCCTCGGGGATGGACACAAAAGCCAGGGACGAGTCGTACTCGAACATGCCGGAACTAAAGATGCCGACTACGTTGAAGAAAACGATCTTCGGAGAAAATCCGGCGGCTGATTTCTTTCCGCTTGGCGCGAGCAGGCTTACCCTGCTGCCGATGGCCAGGCCCAGCCGCGAAGCCAGTTCCTTGCCGATGACGATGCCCGGAATGTCGCCCGCATTGCCCAAATCCGCGAGGCTGCCGCTGACCAGATCCTTTTCGACGGTCAGGACCGTCCCGGCGCTTTGCGGGTCCACGCCGCGCAGCACGACGCCTTTGACCCCCGAGGGGGTGGAGAGCATGACTTCGTAGTAGATGAATGGCGTGGCGGCGACGACGCCCTCGACCTTCAGGCTTTTTTGTACCAGGCGATCGTAATCGCCGATGGTCTGTTTGACCGAGCCGAGGATGAGGTGGGAGTTGATGCCCAGAATCTTGTCGCGCAGGTTTTCGCTGAAGCCGTTCATGACCCCGAGGACCACGATCAGCGAGGCCACGCCAATGGCCACGCCCAGCACGGAGATGAGCGAGATGACGGAAATGAAGGCCTGCTTGCGCCGGGCCAGGAGATACCGCAGGGAAACGAACAATTCAAAGTGCATGGGTTCTCGCTCTGAAAGACCGGTGCCACACCCCGCCAAGGCCAGGTCGGACCTATCCGACGATTTCAGGCCGTAGCAGCGGGAAGAGAATGACTTCCCGGATGGACGGAGAGTCCGTCAGCAGCATGACCAGACGGTCAATGCCGATGCCCTGTCCGGCTGCTGGAGGCATGCCGTATTCCAGGGCGCGGATATAGTCTTCGTCCATGGCGTGGGCCTCGTCGTCGCCGGCGGCTTTTTCCCGCACCTGTTCCTCGAAGCGATCCTTCTGGTCATACGGATCGTTCAGCTCGGAAAAGGCATTGGCCATTTCTTGCCCGCAGATGAACAGTTCGAATCGATCCGTGATTTCGGGATTCTGGTCGTTCTTGCGGGACAGGGGGGAGATGTCTGTCGGGTAATGATAAATGAAATGGGGCTGGATCAGCTTGGGCTCGACCAGATTGTCAAAGAGCTTGGCCTGGAGCTTGCCGAGCTTCTCCTTGGGGTGCACGGTTTCGCCCAGCTTCTGGGCCAGATCCTTGCATTTGCCGTAATCGAGGTAGATTTCCGGGGATACGCCGCCGATGGTTTCCAGGGATTCATGAAAGGGCATGCGCACCCAGCCATCCTGAAGATCGATGACATTGCCCTGATACTCAACCAGATGCGTCCCACAGACTGACTTGGCCAGGCCGCAAAGGAGTTCCTGGGTCAGGTCCATGAGGTCGACGAAGGTTGCATACGCCCAGTAGAATTCGATCATGGTGAATTCGGGATTGTGGCGGGTGTCGATGCCTTCGTTGCGGAAGTTGCGGTTGATCTCGTAGACTCGGTCAAATCCGCCCACGAGCAGACGCTTGAGGTAAAGCTCGGGAGCGATGCGCAGAAAAAGGTCCATGTCGAGCGCGTTGTGGTGCGTGCGGAAGGGCTTGGCCGTGGCGCCGCCGGCGATGGGCTGCATCATGGGCGTTTCCACTTCCAGGAACCTGCGTTCGTTCAGGAAGTTGCGGATGAACTGCACTATGGCCGTGCGTTTTCGGAAGATGTCGCGAGCTCGGTCATTCACCAGCAGGTCCACGTAGCGCTGGCGATACCGCGTCTCGACATCCTTCAGGCCGTGGTATTTTTCTGGCAGGGGACGCATGGACTTGGAAAGCAGGCGTACCTCGGAAGACTTGATGGTAAGTTCCCCGGTCTTGGTGCGGAAAAGGGCGCCGGTGACACCGACGATGTCGCCGATCTCGAATTTCTTGAACACGCCGTACTGTTCAACTCCCAGGTCATCGCGCTGGGCGTAGACCTGAATCTTGCCGCTGGTGTCCTGGACATGGAAGAATGTCGCCTTGCCAAAGGAGCGATGGGCCATGATCCGGCCGCTCAGGGCAAAGGTCAGTCCTTCCTGTTCAAGGACGCTCTCGTCCTTTTCGCCGTGCGCTTCGAGAACGTCGCCAATTTCCGCGGAACGGCGAAAATCATTGGGATATAAGGGAATGCCCGCATCAAGCAGAAACTGCGCCTTTTCCTTGCGGTGGCGCAGCAGTTGCTTCTCGCTCGGGGCATTGGTCTGGTCTTTTGTCAAGGAAAGTCTCCGTTTCGGGAATGATAGCGTCAAACAAACAAATTCGGGTATTGGAAATTGGACCTATCGTCAAGAAAAGTCAATGTCCGGGAGGTGGCGCTAGATCTGGAAATCCGTCGGTTTGGAGTCTCCTTGCCAGGCTTGCGCCGTTTCTGAAGACCTTTTCGCAGGGCATGCCGATCCTCGCTAAAAGACGGCCCAGGGCTGCCTGCTGCTCATCGGGGGCGAAGAGCGGGTAATCGCTACCGAAAAGAATCCGCTCGGGATCATGCCGCTTCAGGATTGCCGCGAATGCCGGCTCGGGAACCACTCCCGGACAGCAGGACGTATCCATGTAAAGATCGAGCCCGGCGAGGTGGGCGAGAGTCTCTTCCCAAAGGTAAAGTCCGCCTAGATGCGCGGCGATGACCGCAAGGCCGGGGAAGCGTTTCAGGATCAAGGCCAGGTCGCGTGGGCGGGACAGGGTCGCGCCTGCCTTCTTGATCGGGCCCATGTGGATCATCATGAGGAACCGCCCTTGCGCGGCTTCCCAGACAGGATTCCAGCGTGGAGAATCCAGCGCGATGCCGCAGAGGTCGGGGTGGATCTTGAGGCCCCGGATGCCGTTTCGTTCCAGTCGATCCAGTTCGGCCTCCCAGGACGGATGGCCCGGGTGCACGGTGCCGAGGGGGATAAGCCGGGAGTGCGCGCGGCGCAGGGAAAGCATCCATGAATTGGCCGGGATCAGCTGGTCCGGGCGCAGGGCGGCGGTGAAGCACAGCGCATGGGACAATCCGGCGCGGTCCAGGTGCTTGAGGAGATCTTCTGCCGAGCCGTCTCCGGCCGGACGTGTTCCAAACTCGCGGCCGATGGCTGCGGCAAGCTTGGGCGCAATTTTCGGCGGGAACACATGGGCGTGGCAATCGACCATGCGCCTCTAGCCGAACAGGGCCGAGAGCCAGTCCGGAATGCGGACAGGCCTGCCCTGGACGTTGACCACCGCATGTTGGGTCGAGCCACGGGTCAGGACCGCGCTCTGGTCCTCATTGGTGATTTCATAGATGAAGTTCAGGCTGGCCCGGGACCGACTGGCCAGACCGGTGCGGATGTGGATGATCTCGTCGTAGCGGGCGGGAGCGAGATAGCGACACGTGGCGTCGCGTACCGGCAGGAAGATGCCGCGTTCCTCCACGGTTGCGTAGCTGAAACCAAGGCCCCGGATCAGTTCGCCTCGGCCGCGCTCGAAGAGGTGCAGGTAATTGGCGTAATAGACTACGCCCATGGCGTCGGTTTCACCGTAAGAGACGCGGTGGGCGAGCCAGCACGAAGGCTGTGGGAAATCAGCCTTCATGCGCCGGGTTCCAGGCAGAAGTTCAGCAGATCGCGGCCTTCCTTCAGAAAAAGGCCCGCGCCTTGCGCCGTTTCCTCATTGAAGACGCCGGGTCCGTCGGTCCTTGGCGCTTGCGTTCTGTAGACCAGGAAGGGCACCGCATCCTCGGTGTGGGTCCGGCGGACGACGGGGGTGAAGTGATCGCAGGTCACCACTATGGTCGCGTCCTCATGCGCAAGGGCCGCCAGAATCGGGGCCACGATGCGCTGGTCGAAAAGCTCGATGGCGTGTTTTTTCAGTTCCGCGTCACCCATGTGCCCGCATTCGTCCGGGGCCTCGACGTGCAGATAGACAAAGTCGCCGTGTTCGAGAAAATTCAGCGCCGCCTCGACCTTGCCTTCGTAATTGGTATCGATGAGGCCGTTTGCGCCCTCGACCTCAAGGACATCCATGCCTGCGGCCCGTCCCAGTCCCTTGACCAGATCTACGGCCGAGACCACCGCCCCGCGCAGGCCGAAGCGTTCGGCAAAATCGGGCAGGGTCAGCGGCCGTCCCTGTCCCCATGGCCAGATCGATGTGGCCTTGGAGGTCGTGTCGGCGCGCAGATATTCGTGAGCCGAGCGCATGAATTCGAGCATTTCCGGGAAGGATGCGTACGCTTCAAGGTCCTGGGCGATATTCTGGTCCAGGATGTCGTGGGGAGGGCGGATGGCCAGATCCACCGCACTTGTCAGCGCTCCGCTCCGTTGCACCAGAAGGTGACGGTACTGGATGCCCTGGACCGGCTGGAAAGGGCCGCCTTCGGCCATTGTCGCAAGTCGGGCGACCAGAGGGGCGGCAGTGTCGGTGCTTATATGGCCGGAGGAATAGTCCTGCATCACGCCTTCATCCGCGAGTTCCGTCAGGCGAACAAGGTTCATGCGCCAGACCAGGTCGCTTGGGTCGAGGGTCAGTCCCTGGGCGGCGGCTTCGATGGGCCCGCGTCCGGTGTGATGCGTTCGCGGGTCGTAGCCCAGCAGGCTCATGTTGGCCACGTCGGAGCCAGGGGGCATGCCCTGGGGAACGGTCTGGCACAGGCCGCAGCGGGATTTGGGCGCCAGAAAGTCAAGCGTCGGAGTGCTCGCGGCCTGCAGGGAGGTGCGCCCTCCCAGAATGTCGAGGGGCCAGCCGGCCATGCCGTCGGCCACCAGAAAAACGGTTTTTGACATCAGATGATCCTGTAGTGCACCGGCGGGTCGAGCACGAAGCTGAATTTCTTGATGGTGTCCAGGGCTGCGGTCACATTCTGCATCTGCGCCGAATGGCTGATGAACACTATCGGAACGCCGTCGTTGGGCGCGTACTGGCGCTGCACGACCTGGGCGATGCTGATGTTGTACTCGCCCATGACCCCGGCGATGGAGGCCATGACGCCGGGGCGGTCAACCACCGTGAAGCGGAAATAGTGACGGAACACGGTCAGTTCGGGGGCCAGGATCTGCGCCTGAGGCAGCCTGGTCTCCAGGAAGCCCGTGTTGTTGGGTACGCAGTTGGTGCGGGCCAGGGCCAGAATGTCGGCCAGGACGGCGCTGCCCGTGGGCAGATCACCCGCGCCCTGTCCGTAGAGCATGACCGGTCCCACGGCGTTGCCTTCGAGCAGAATGGAATTGAACGGACCGTCGACCTTGGCCAGGATGTGATCCTGGCGCAGCAGGGCCGGGTAGACCCCGGCGTGCAGCATGCCGGACTTGTCGCGGACCTGGGCCAGGAGCTTTAAGCGGTAGCCGAATTCCTTGGCAAGGATGATGTCGAACTGCTCGACTTTGGAGATGCCTTCCACCGTGAGCTTGCTCATGGGGTAGTCCTGGCCATAGGCCAGTCGGATGAGGATGACCAACTTGTGGGCCGCGTCGATGCCCTCTACGTCCAGGGTCGGATCGGCTTCGGCGTAGCCCTTGGCCTGCGCCTTGCCCAGGACCGTGGCGAAGTCCTCTCCCTTTTCGGACATTTCGGACATGATGAAATTGGCAGTGCCGTTCAGGATGCCGGTCAGTGCCTTGATGCGGTTCCCGGCCAGGCTCTCCTTGAGGGTCTGGATGATGGGGATGCCACCGGCGACACTGGCCTCGTAATAGAGGCCGAGGTTTTTGCTGGCCGCCAGTTCGAAAAGTTCCGGACCGTGCTCGGCCAGAAGCGCCTTGTTGGCCGTAACCACGGATTTGCCGCTGCCGAGGGCCCGGGTGATCAGGGTGCGCGGAAATTCGATGCCACCGGCCAGCTCGACGATGATATCGATTTTGGGATCGTTTATCAGATCGTCCATGCTGGTGGTGAAGGTCGTGTCCGGGGATGGGATGACGTTTCTGGATTTGTCCAGATCGCGGACCATGATGGTTTTGACCTTCAGGGTTTTGCCCAGTCTGCGTTCGATCCAGTCGTTGTTTTCCTGGATGATTTTTATGAGCCCGGAACCTACGGTGCCAAGGCCGGCCAAGCCGAGATGGATGACAGAGTCTTTCAAGGAATTCCTCCACGCCGCAGCATTGAGAAAAAGATTGTGGAGCCAAAAAAAGCTATTTGCCGCATCCTGCACGCGCTGTCAAAATGACAAAGGTTCGAAGTTGGGTCATTTTTTGTTGACGCCCCATGTGCTTTTATATAACTAGCCACTTCTTCAATGAACGGAGAGGTGGCCGAGCTAGGCTGAAGGCGCTCGCCTGCTAAGCGAGTATAGGGGCTTAAACCTCTATCGAGGGTTCAAATCCCTCCCTCTCCGCCATCCCCTGGAGGGTTGGCAGAGCTGGTTGATTGCACCGGTCTTGAAAACCGGCATGCCTTTGCGGGCATCTGGGGTTCGAATCCCTAACCCTCCGCCACTTGCACTTGTTCCGCTGGAATCCTTAAGATTTCGGCGGTTTTTTATTTGGTTTCCCGTCCCGTCCAATTGATAAGAGGCCCGGCTTTGCAGTCGGGCCTCTTTCTGTTTCTGAGGTGAAAATTCGGTGAGATCGAATTGGCCGATGCCGGACAAGCTGCTCGATGCGCGCCTCTTTGGGCCCGTCTTGTCTTGTCGGCCTGGTCTGTGAGTCTCGGGTGTTGGCGCGTCGGATTGCGATCCTGGACGGCATTGTTTTCCGGTTGCGCTTGCTATACTCCAAAAAGCTCTCAATCTCCGACTACAAGGAAGGCCATATTATGGATGTGACCCGGACGAATATTCCAGGAGTGCTGCTTTTTGAGCCCAAGGTTTTTGGCGATCACCGAGGTTATTTTTGCGAAACCTACAGCCGCCGAGAGCTTGCCGCTCTCGGACTGGATGTCGACTTTGTGCAGGCCAACGAGGCTTTTTCCGCTCAGGCCGGGGTGTTGCGCGGACTGCACTTCCAGGCCCCGCCCATGGCTCAGGCAAAGCTGGTTCGGGTGGGGCGGGGCGCCGTCTATGACGTGGTGGTCGATATGCGCAAGGGATCGCCGACCTTTGGCCGATGGCAGGGGTTCACTCTCAGCGCCGTCAATTTTCTGCAGTTGTTCATTCCGGCGGGATTCGCCCACGGGTACATGACCCTGGAGGCAGACACTCAATTTCTCTACAAGGTCGACCAGTTTTACTCGCCCGAGCATGATGGCGGGATCTCGTGCCTGGACCCGGATCTGGGCATTGACTGGCCCGGTCTTGCGCCGATCATGTCGGACAAAGATCTGCGATTGCCGTGTTTTGCGGATTTTGATTCTCCGTTCTCCATGTAGGGCATTGGGTGATTGCCGAGCGAATTGGTATGGTAATACCCGCGCCGGCCGTGAATTTTCATGTATTGCGAGGGGGTTAGCCTGCGATGGAAGATCGTGATTTTTTTCATTATCTCTTGACACAGGACGACCCTCTTGAATACAGGTTGGCAATTATTCCGTGTCCGTTTTTTTCAAATTTCATCTCAACGCGGTAGGAGGAGAGGACTGTGGCAAAATGCAAAAGCTGCGTGGTGTTGCCATTCCTGGTTGGTTTGGTGGCATCGATCGTGCTTGGTTGGTGGGGCTTTCCCAAAGTCCTGTACAGTCAGAAGACCCAACCCATCCGGTTCGATCACGTCGTGCATGTGGAAGATCAGGCCATGGCATGTGAAGATTGTCATGCGTTTCGGGATGATGGCTCCTACGCCGGCATGCCCACCAACGCGAACTGTGTCGGGTGCCATGAGGATGTTCAGGGGGAAGATCCTGATGAGGCTCGCTACGTGACCGAGTACGTGCAGCAGGAAAAGGAAGTTGAATGGCTGGCTTATCAGACGCAGCCGGACAACGTGTACTTCTCTCACATCGCGCACAAGGAACTTGACTGCACATCATGTCATCCTGACGTGGCCAACATGAGCACCCCGCCTGTCTATTATGAAAACAGGCTTTCGGGCTACAGCAAGGACACCATGAAGATGTGGCAATGCGAAGAGTGCCATGCCCAAAGTGGCGCCAGCAACGCCTGTTTTGTCTGCCACAAATAAGAGAGGAGTGGATTTACGATGGGACTCGACAGAAGAAGCTTTATTTCTTTGGTGGCTGGCGGTGTAGCGGGCAGCCTCTTCACTCCCGTAATATGGAAAACCCTGGATGACGTGTCCATCTGGACACAGAACTGGCCCTGGATTCCGCGGCTGCAGTACGGCGAGGAACTGACGTTTCCGGCGCTGTGCAAGCTGGGCTCGGACGCCTACGGCGTCAAGGTCAAGACCGTGGGCGGGAGGCCCGTCACGGCCGAGGGCAATCCGGATCATCCCTTGAGCCTCGGCGGCATCTGTCCTCTGGGCGCGGCCAGCGTGCATCTTCTTTACAGCCCTTCCCGGGTCAAGAACCCCAAGCTCAAGGATGGTTCCTCTTTCAAGGACATCACTTGGGACGAAGCGGAAGAGCTGCTTGCCGGGAAGATCAGGGACGCTGGATCGAACATGGCCATGATCAGCGGTGACGAGACCGGTTCCGTGACGGATGTGCTGTCCGGTCTGGTCGGCAAGGCCGGTTCGGATAACTCTTTTTTCATGCCCGGCGAGAGCGCCCCGGCGGCGGCTGCCCTGGCCATGCTCGGCGGTGACGGCCAGGTCGGCTACGACATCGAAAATGCGAATTACGTGCTTCTGCTCGGCGCCGACGCACTGGGTTCCTGGGGCAACGTGGCCCGTAACGGCAAGGCATTTTCCGCCAGCCGCGAGAAGGGCGTCAAGTTCGTGTACGTCGGGCCTGCCCAGAACGGCACCTCTGCCGTGGCCGACAGCTGGGTTCCCTGCAATGCAGGCACCGAGCCGGTCCTGGCTCTGGGACTTGCGGCGGTCATAGCCGCCACGAGCCGTGACCGTTCGTCTTGGGCCGGTTTTGCCTCTTTCGCAAAATTTGTGCAGGCGTCCTATCCGCTGGACAAGGTGGCCGAAATCACCGGTGTCAAGGCGTCGGTCATCACGGGCTTGGCTCAGGAACTGGTCCGGGCCGGACGGCCGCTGGTTCTGACGGCCGCCGAAGCCGGACAGGGCCTGGGCGCGTTCGAGCTTGCCGCAGGGATGAGCCTGAACATGCTCCTGCAGCGCGTCAATACGGTCGGCGGTGTGCGGATTTTGCCCTGGGCCCCCAAAGTGGTCGAGGCTGCCGCCGACAAGAAGACAATGCTCGCCAATGACCTTGTTGCATACTTGAGCACCGTGGCCGACGGCGGCGCCGAGGCTCCCGCGCTGCTCATGGTTTACGGCGCGAATCCCGCCTACGCCCTGCCGAATCTGACCAAGGCGCAGGCCGCCCTGGACAAGGCCGGTTTCGTGGTTTCCTTCAGCTCGTTCATGGATGAAACGGCGGCCATGGCCGACCTGATCATGCCTGACAGCTACGCCTTTGAACGCCTTGATGACGCCTACTCCCCGTATGGTTCGGGCCAGCCCAACTATACCGTGGCCGCGCCTGTCATAAAGCCGGTTTTTGACACCAAACCCGCCGGTGATGTTCTCCTGGCCGTGGCCGCCAAGGCCGAGTTGGACCTGGGCTTCGAGTCTTTTGAAGACGTGGTCAAGGCCAAGGCCGAAGCGCTGGGCGCGGATTTCGACGAAATGGTCGAGGGCGCGGCCTGGGTTTCGGAAGAGTTTCCGGCTCAGGACCTGGCGTTGTGGACGACTCCTCTGCAGGAACTGGCCGTTGCGGCCAAGGACGGCACGAGCCTGACCCTCGCTCCTGTGCTGCGGCTCAAGATCGGCAGCGCCAAGATAGCCATTCCTCCGTTCAACACCAATGCCATCCGCTTTGACGAAATGCTCGGCAACGACATGTACGTGCTGCTCAACGCGGCCACGGCGAAAAACCTTGGGTTGAAAAAGGACGATGCCGTCAAACTCGCCAGCTCCGGCGGGGAATGCAAGGCCCGTGTGCGCATTTTTGAAGGCGTGATGAATGATACCGTCGTGGCCCCCCTGGGTCTTGGCCATACCGCCTGGGACGCTTTTTCCAGAGACAAGGGAGATAACGTTTACAAACTGCTGGCTGCCGATACCGAAGCAGAGTCCGGGCTGTCCCGGTTCGCAACGGTGCGTGTCACTGTCAGCAAGGCGTAGCACTTCCTTTGGGCACCTGGAGAAAATAAGAGGATATTCACAATGCAAGCAATAGAATTCAAAGTAAAATGGGGCATGCTTGTCGACCTTGACAAGTGTACCGGGTGCGGTGCCTGCACCGTGGCCTGCCGGGCGGAAAACAACCTTCCCCCCGAGGCCGACGCAGCCAACAAACTGCGCACCAACGACTGGATGAACATATACGAACTGTCCAACGAGAAGCCTTTCCCCGACCATGAGGTCGCCTATCTGCCCCGGCCATGCATGCAGTGCGGTCATCCGTCCTGTTCCACGGTCTGCCCGGTAGTGGCCACCCTGAAGGACGAGGAAGGCGGCATCGTCAGCCAGGTCTATCCCCGCTGTATCGGTTGCCGGTACTGCATGGCGGCCTGTCCTTACCATGCACGTTATTTCAACTGGTTCGATCCAATCTGGCCCGAAGGCATGGAAAAGGTCCTGACTCCTTATGCTTCGGCCCGTCCGCGTGGCGTTGTCGAGAAGTGCACGTTCTGTCACCATCGCTTCATGGCTGCCAAGGAACAGGCTCGCATGAACGGCGAAGACCCGACGGAATTGGCCGAGGACGCATACATCCCCGCCTGCGCCGAGATTTGCCCGACGGGTGCGATCAAATTCGGGGACCTGAACAATTCCGAGCATGAAGTCAGCAAGCTGGCTGCAAGCAAGTACGCTTTCCGCCTGCTGGAGAAACTCGGCACCGATCCTCAGGTCTATTATTATTCCAAGCGTGAGTGGGTGAGGAAGCTCGGGGACAATTACCTGAAGAATGCCAAGGGGGGCGAACATGTCTGATAGAGCGTACTGGCCCGAAGGGGTGGAGCGTTGTTCTGTTGGGAAGTTCCTGGCCTGGTTGGGCGTGATCAGCATCTTCCTCGCGTGGGGAGGGTACGGCGCGTTCAAGGTCCTGGGAACCGGTATCGGCGTGACAGGCCTGGACAACTATTTCGGGTTCGGCCTGTGGATCACCTTTGACTTGGCGGTCATCGCCCTGGGCGCCGGAGCCTTTTTCTCCGGATTTTTGCGGTACATCGTCCGCATCGACGAACTCAAGAACGTCATCAACCTGGCGGTCATCGTCGGATTCCTTTGCTACTCCGGCGCCATGCTGATTCTGGTGCTCGACATCGGTCAGCCGCTCAGGGCCTGGTTTGGCTACTGGCATCCGAACGTTCACTCCATGCTGACGGAAGTCATCTTCTGCATCACCTGCTACTGCACGGTGCTGATCATCGAATATGTGCCGATCATCCTGGAAAACCGCAAGATCAACCAGAACAGGTTCTGTCATCATCTTGCTCACAACTTCCATGTCTACATGCCGCTTTTCGCCGGCATCGGCACTTTCCTGTCCTTCTTCCACCAGGGTTCCCTGGGCGGCATGTACGGCGTGCTCTTCGGCCGTCCGTTCGTGTTCCGTGAAGGCTTTTTCATCTGGCCCTGGACCTTCTTCCTGTTCATCTCTTCGGCCATCGCCGCCGGACCCGGCTTCACCATGCTGTGTGCCGCGATGATGGAAGGCATCACCGGGCGCAAGCTGGTCAGCTATGACACCAAGAAGCTCCTCGGCAAGATCTCCGGTCTGCTTCTGTGCGTCTACATCTTCTTCAAGATCATCGACACCTACGCTTGGGCCAAGGGCATCCTGCCCGGCATGGGCCTGACCTTCGACGAGATGTTCAGCAGTGAGCATGGATACGGCAAGATCCTGCTGTGGCTCGAACTCTTCTGGTTCGGCGTAATCCCGGCCGCGTTGCTGGTCACTCCCGCCGTGCGCAATCGTCCGTGGCTCATGTACAGCGCCGTCGTCATGGCCGCCATTGGCGTCACCATCAACCGTTTCGTATTCACGGTTCAGGCCTTGGCCATTCCGGTCATGCCTTTCGACCGTTGGACCACGTACGTACCCAACTGGGCGGAATGGTCCACCTCGCTCATGATCGTCGCCTACGGATTCCTGGTCATGAGCATCTCCTACCGCTATTTGCCGATCTTCCCTCAGGAAGTGAAGCTCAATAAGTAGAGATGGTTGTCACAAGAAAAAGGCCCTTCGGGGCCTTTTTTTTTGGGGGGGATGACAAATGCTTGGCATCTGTGTTCATTACCTGTGTGCTGTCGAGGTTTGATGGACCGGACATGAGGCGGCAGCCTCAAGGAGTTGGCATGAAGGATGCGGAAAACGGGCGCCAGGTCGCCATTGATGTTGCCAGGGCGCTGGGGCTCTTGCTTGTCTATTACGGACACTTCGTCGAACAGATCATGTATCTGAAAAATCCTGCCGCCGCCGTGCATTACAAGTGGATCTACTCATTCCACATGATTCTCTTTTTTGTTCTTTCAGGGTGGGTGAAGGGCGCGCGGCCAAGCGTTCCGCCCATTCGGAAATTCGTGCAAACGACCTTGGCCGGGCGGATCGCGCCGTACCTTTTTTTCAGCGTCACGCTGGCGGCCTTGTCGCTGGTGTTCTCGGGCTGGTTCCCCATGCTCGATCTCTCGGGCGTGCACGGTTACTTCAAGGCCGTCGTGTCCACGGCCCTGGGCTTCCCCCTCTTCAACGTCCCACTGTGGTTCGTGGCTTGTCTGGTCAGCGTGGAGTGCCTGCATCGCCTTTTACAGCCGTATTTGAATTCTCCTTTGCGAATCATGGCGGTTGCCCTTGTCTGTTATGTCGGCGGTTTTGCCCTCAATGAGCAGTATTTCTTTTTCGGCCAGAACGTGAGTTTCTGGCTCATGCACGAAGTTCCCGTTGTCTATGCGTTTTATCTCGTGGGCGTGCTGCTTGGCAGGAGTGGATTGCCGGGGCGCGTTTCGGTTGGCGCGGCAGCGGCAATTTTCGTGGTGGCCCTGGCTGCGGTTCATTTCACGTATGACCTCAACCAAGGCCCGTTCAGGTACCTGCAGGCCGTGATCATCCTGCTTTCAGGGCATGGGCATTTTCTGTGGTTTCCTTTCACCGCCTTGGCGGGGACCGCCATGATCATGGCTTTGGGACGTGTGCTGCACAACGTCTCCCTGCTCGCTTTTTTTGGGCGTAATGCCATCATACTGCTCGGTTTGAACGGGGTGTTCTATCATTTTGTCAATCCTCCCGTGGCCGCGTGGAGCGTCACCTATCTTCCTCCGGATGGCTTAAGCGTGTTTCTCGTGAGCGCCTTGGTGACTCTCGTGAGCTTTGGACTCAGCCTTCCGGTCATTCACGCGCTTAACCATGCCTTGCCTCAGCTGGTGGGCAAGCCTCGTGCGGCGGGTCGGTTCTTTGGCCCGCTGATCAGGGAGTAGCGGCCCGTGCTCTTGCGTGCCAGGACGGGGAACGGTCGCGGGCAGGCCAGCGAGGACGGACTACGGCGAACGCTGCTGACCCTCAACGTCTTCGCGGCACTGAAGATGACCCTTTTCCCCATGGCCATCATCACCCTGTTCTGGAAGGACGAGATCGGCCTGACCCTGACCGAAATTCTGACCCTTCAGGTGTTTTTCTCCCTGGCCAGCGTGATCATGGAGTATCCGTCCGGGTACGTCAGCGACCGCCTGGGTTATCGTTGGGCGCTGATCACGGCCTGCGTCTTCGGCATTATCGGCTGGGGCTGGTATCTGGCCGCGGGGACCTTCTGGGGAGTGCTTGTCGCCGAGTTGCTGCTGGGCGTCTCTTACGCCTTCATCAGCGGATCGGACACGGCGCTGCTTTTCGAGACCTTGCGCGCCAAGGACCGGGTGGACCTCTACACCCGCTGCGACGGGCGCATGGTCGGATGGGCTCAAGGAGGAGAGGCTGCGGGCGCGCTCTTTGCCGGACTCATGTACGCGCACTGGCCGCTGTTGCCCTTCGTGGCTCAGATCGGGATCTGGACCCTGGCTCTGGGATTGTGCCTGACCTTGAAAGAACCCAAGGCGGAAAGCGGCGGGCCGGTGGTATCGCATCTGGCCGAAGCGTTGCGGGTTTGCAGATTCGCCTTCCGGGAAAGCTCGGCCATCCGGGCGACCATCATGAACGGCATGCTTCTGGGGCTGGCTTCCTTCTATATGGTTTGGCTCATTCAGCCCTATATGCAGGAATGCCTGGTTCCCGTGACCTGGTTCGGACCGGCCTGGGCCGGGGCCAATCTGGTTGTGGCCCTGGCTGCCGCAAACAGCCATCGGGTCGAGGGCAAGCTGGGCGCGGCCGGCATGCAGGCGCTTTTCTTCGTGCTGATCGTCGTGGCGTATCTTGGACTTGGAACCGTCACGGCCGTGGGAGGTTTTTTGTTCTATTATCTGCTTACGGCCATGCGCGGGCTGCAAGGCCCGCTCATGCGCTCGCGCTTGCAGGCCTTGAGCAGCCGGGCGAACAGGGCCAGCATCCTGTCGCTGCACAGCCTGGCCTTCCGCACCGGGTTCGTGATCACCGGTCCGCTGGTGGGTTTGCTTGCCGACAGCCACGGTCTGTCCACGACCTTCCTTGTGCTGGCCATATTTTTCGCGCTGACTCTTCCCATGGCAGGGCTGAATTTTTTGCGCCATAACCGTTCGCATTCATTGACCTGAATTCTTCTTCCACACGGTAAAGACGCCCCTGTGGAAAAGGTTTTGGTTGATCCCGTTGTCTCGATGTCCTAATACTCGACCTGTTCTGCGAAACTACTTCAGGAGCAAGGGAACCCGGTGCGAGTCCGGGGCGGTCCCGCCACTGTAATCCCGATTTCGCGCGTTAAAGGCCGATCCCGCAAAGGGAGACGCCGCGTGCGGGGGCAAGCCAGAAAACCTGCCTGAAGCAATTCTCTTAACCCTCTGCACGCGGATGCAGGGCGTTGAGTTGTTCAGAAAAACGTCATCACAACTTCGAGCGAACATGACTGACACGATTCCTTCATGGGAACGCGTGCGTGGCATGGTGCCGGTGAGTCTCTGCGACTGGCCGGGCAAAATCACGTGCGTGCTTTTTGCCGGCGGCTGCAATTTGCGCTGCCCGACCTGCCACAACGCATCCCTGGCCTGGAAATGGACCTTGTTGCCCAGCCTTGACCGGGAAGTTGTTCTGTCCGACCTGCGCCGCCGCAAGCGCTGGCTGGACGGGATCACCCTGTCCGGTGGAGAGCCGACCTGTCTGGCGGATCTGGACGGGCTGCTTGCGGATCTTTCCTCGACCGGCCTGCCGGTCAAGCTTGATTCCAACGGCTCCGCGCCGGATGTCCTGGAGCGCGTGCTAGCGGCAGGGCTTGTCCAGGCCGTGGCCGTTGACGTCAAGGGTCCCTGGTTCATGTATCCGGAGCTGACCGGGCAGGCTCTGGCGGCCGATGCGGCCCGCGACGCGCTGGAGGAGGTTTTCGGACTGGCCCGTGCGTATCCCGGACGCGTCTATTTTCGCTGCACCAAGGTGCCGAGCCTGACTCCCGAGGATCTGGAGACGACCCAGGCCCAGATGCCGCAAGGCCTGCCTTTGCTTTTCCAGGAATTTGTGCATCCCCGAAGCGATGACGATTTTTCCTGATTTTCAATTCGACCGAACTTTATTGGAGTATTCATGCCTCAGCAGATTGTGAAACGTGATGGCCGTGTAGAATCCTGGTCCGTGGACCGGATAGCCCAGGCAATTTTGAAATCCCTCAACGCCAGCGGCATCAAGGATCCCATCCTGGCCAAACGTCTGGCCGGCAAGGTCGAGTCCAAGCTTGAGTCCGAGGCCATGCCCGAGCAAGAGCTGGTTCAGGACACCGTCGAGCAGGTGCTCATGGAGTCCAGGCTTTATCAGGTCGCAAGGCGCTATATCGTGTATCGCGAAAAGCGCCGGGCGATTCGCAGCCAGACCGAAACCTTCCTGGACGTGACCGAGACCATCGACAGCTACCTGGATAAGTCCGACTGGCGTGTCAGCGAGAACGCCAACATGGCGCATTCCTTTCAGGGCCTGATGCTGCATCTGTCCGGATCCGTGCAGGCCCGCTATTCCCTGGAGAAATATCCCGAGGAAGTCCGGCAGGCCCACGAGCACGGCTATTTCCACATCCACGATCTTTCTTTTGGTCTGGCCGGATACTGCGCCGGTTGGTCCCTGCGCGATCTGTTGCTTGAGGGGTTCAATCTTGAAGGACGCTGTTCCTCTGGCCCGCCCAAGCATTTTGACGCGGCCCTTGGACAGATGGTCAATTTTCTGGGCACGCTTCAGAACGAGTGGGCCGGCGCACAGGCCTTCAACAACGTGGACACGTATCTGGCTCCACTGGTCCGTCATGACAGCATGACCTACGAAGAGGTCAAGCAGGCCATGCAGAAGTTCGTGTTCAACCTGAACACGACCTCGCGCTGGGGCGGGCAGAGCCCGTTCACAAACCTGACCTTCGACCTGGCTCCGCCCGCGCACATCGCCTCTGAGGCAGTCATCATCGGCGGCAAACTTCAGGACAGCACCTACGGCGAGTACGCAGCCGAGATGGAGATGATCAATCGGGCCTTCCTTGAGGTCATGCTGGTCGGCGATTATCATGGGCGGATTTTTTCCTTCCCCATCCCAACCTACAACATCACCCCGGACTTTCCCTGGGAGACCGAGGTTGGCGAGCTGTTGCTGAAGCTCACGGCCAAGTACGGCGTTCCGTATTTCCAGAACTTCATCAACTCCGACCTGAAGCCCGAGGACGTCCGTTCCATGTGCTGCCGTCTGCAGATGGACCTGCGCGAGCTGCGCAAGCGTACCGGCGGTCTTTTTGGCGCGGGGGATCTGACGGGGTCCATAGGTGTCGTGACGCTCAATCTGCCCAAGTTGGCCTATCTGGCCCAGGGCGAGGAAGATTTTCTGGACCTGGTGGGCGAGTATGCCTCCCTGGCCAAGGATTCCCTTGAGTTCAAGCGCAAGATGGTCACCGACAACATGGACAAGGGCATGTTCCCCTTTTCCAGCCGCTATCTCAAAAACGGCTTCCGCAGCCATTTCAGCACCATCGGCATTCTGGGCGGTCACGAAGCCTGTATGAATCTGCTCGGCAAGGGCATCGACACCGAGGCCGGGACACGACTCATGATCCGCACCCTCGAACATCTGCGGGAGATCACGGTGCGCTTTCAGGAGGAGACGGGCAGCCTCTACAACCTCGAAGCCACTCCGGCGGAAGGGACCAGTTACCGTTTGGCCAAGATCGACAAGAAGCTTTATGCGGACATCCAGGCCTCCGGAAACGGAGTGCCCTACTATACCAACTCGACCCTGCTTCCTGTTGGGCACACCACGGATATCTTTTCTGCCCTGGAGCACCAGAATCGGCTGCAGCCCATGTACACCGGCGGCACCGTTTTCCACAGCTTCCTGGGCGAATCTGTGCCGGACACGAAGGCCCTGAAGAGTTTTCTGGTGCGCGCCCTGACCGAGACCAAGATTCCCTACGTGTCCATCACGCCGACCTTTTCGATCTGCAAGGATCACGGCTATCTGACAGGAGAGCAGATCACCTGCCCGCATTGCGGCCAGGAAACGGAAGTGTACACCCGCGTGGTGGGCTACTACCGGCCGGTCAAGATGTGGAATCGCGGGAAACAGGCGGAGTACAAGGATCGAGTGGAATACTCCCAGACCTCCTGCTTCGGGCAATAGAGGGGAGAGGTTTCAACGCCAAAACGGCCGGACTGCGATGCAATCCGGCCGTTTTTTTGTTATTTCAGGGCGTGGGTGGTCTTATTTTCCGAGCGCAGATCTGCGCAGCCCGTTCAGAACGCCGAGCGCCGAGCGCAGCCGGCCAGCCAGGCTCATGATCGCGGTGGAGATGATCGGCTTCGGGCGCTGGATTTTTTGGGAATGCAAAAACAATGTGATTTCACGCATGGCGTACCTCTGTATTCGGAAATATGGTAAATTTTACGAACTTCGTTTTGAAACGACAGCTAGCTAGGCGCGAAAAGTCTGTTCGTCAAGTGAAATACTGACGATTATATTTTTGAGGATTGATTTTTTGGCAGGGCCTGGAGCAGGCCCTGGCGCGGGGTCAGGAGGTGGGCAGCAGGGCGGCCTGGGTGGCCGAATCCCATTCAGCAGTGGCCGGCATGGCCAGGGAGGCGCGGAAGCTTGCCAGGGCGGCCTTGGATCTTCTGCCCCAGATGCCGTCGATTTTGCCTCTGTAGAGTCCCTGGGCGGCAAGGGCATGCTGTACGCGTTTGGCGTCGGCCTTTGTCTTGAGGTTCAGGAGCACGGTGGGCTGGGCCAAAGCGGCGGGCGTGGGCTCGGCGGTCGCAAGCAGGCTTCGGACTTCTTCCGACAAACGCAAGCGGCAACTGGCGGTGGCAAGAACGGCGTGATCCGTGGGCTGAACCAGGCGAGCTGAGATGCGCAAGCCTCCATCGGCCAGCGCATAGGTGCCTGTCAGAATGGTGTGCAGTCCGGCCGTGGCTCCGGCCTGATCGGGTTCCGCTGAAAGGGCCGTCTCGCCCTGTTCCTTCAGCGAATAGGGCGACGGCATGAACACGCGGGTGTCCGCCAGACGGTATCCATGACGGGTGAGCGCGTTGCCCAGTTCTTCGGCCAGAATCCGGCCCAATGGGGAAGTGCTCTTGACGTCATGCAGGTCGGCGAAGGGGGCGGTCATGATCAACCCGGAGCGGTCCAGCCTGACCTGCAGATTGGAGACCAGCCCCGCAGCCAGGGAGTCACAGAGCATGTCGATGCGCGACGCTCCGCACTGCGCCTGCCCTGAAATGGGAAAGGCACACAGGAGAAGGGCCAGGAAGATTGCTGGGCGGATCATCAGTTCACCAGGGAGTAGCGTTTGAGTTCCACGCCGCCCTGCGGCGTCTGCGGCTGGTAATGGGCCCAGTCGGGGCTGCTGACGTAGAAAATGCTCGAGTCTCGGTACAGATAGGCTCCCTGATGGACGAGGGCCGAATTGATCTGGACTTCCGAGTCTGGAGTAGGTGCGTCAAAATAACCGCTCTCCTCCCCGATTTCCGGGACGGGTACGTAGCGCCCGGCACTGTCTTTGACCTGCCTGAAGCCCGGATCCGGAGCACGCCGCAAGCCCTTGGACGTTTTGTCGAGGACTCGTCGGTGCGTGACAAGGCCCAGATTGACCTCAAGCACGGCGGCTCCTTCCGGAGCAAAAGATACCGGGACGCCGTAGTCGATGAGATGGGTCAGCAGCGCTTCCCTGTAGGCCTTGGCGAAAGGCGTCGTGCCAAGAGGCGCGACATACACGCGCACATCCTGCTCGGGAAAGAAGTGCTCAAGGGCCTTGCCGCTGTTACGCGCGACCTTGTCCGCCAGCAGGTCCCAGTGGGCCATGGCCTGCATCTTGGGCTGGGTGCTGAGCAGGTAGCCGCTTGAAATGGGCGCCTGAGCCGTGACCAGTTGGGAGGATTGGCCGGAATTGACACTGACCGAAGAGCAGCCGGTCACGAGGCCAAGAGTTATCAGTGTGAGCAGGGCTGCGATGCGCATGGCGTGGTCCTTGATTTTGGTTCTTTCCATGATCAGATTATCGGCTGCGGCCTGGAAAACTTAAGGCCGTTTGGGGAAATGTTGGCACGCGGCATGCTCTGCATTCGGCAGTCGGCATTTTTCTCCGGAGGATCGGCAATGTCCAAGCTCTATGTCCTGCTTTTTTGCGTTTTCATCGGCGGCTGCGTGCAACTGCCCCCCTTTTACGAGGTGGGTTCGCGTACCAAGACACCGCCGCTCATCCCCTTGTCCTACAAGGCGGGCGATCACCTTCATCGGCAGCTTTCCGGGAGCGGGGTCGCGGGGTATCCGATGCTTGCGGCATCCTTTGTTGATTCCACCAATGTGGAAAACACCAATGATCTCGGGAGACTCCTCTCGGAGCAGGTTTCGTCCCGGTTGAGTCAGCTCGGATATTCCGTGACGGAGGTCCAGTTGCGTTCCGACGAGTTGCGGGTGCTGCCCGAAGGCGGAGTGCTCGCGCTCTCCCGGGACGTGTCGCGGATCAACACCGATGTGCCTGCCTATTCCGTGCTGGTCGGAACCTATACGATCATCGAACGCCAAATTTACGTCAACGCAAGAGTGTTGCGCACGGGCGACGGGGTGGCGCTGGCCTCTTCGGATTTCACCCTGCCGTATGTGCGTCCGAAAAAAATCGGCGGTGGCGGAGCCTCGGTCCAGCCTTCCGTCAAAACCAGTCTCGATTGAAGAATAAGCTGGTCCTTCCTTCTTGTCCTGGTGTCTTGTTTGGCATATGGGGAATCCAATATGTCGCTTTTCACTTAATAGGAGGAAGTATGAAGAAATTCTTGGTGTTGTTTGTTTTGTTGATCTTGCCGTGCGTGGGGCTCGCCCAGGACAAGGTGCTGAGCATGTCCACCACGACCAGCACGCAGTCTTCCGGCCTGCTTGATATTCTGCTTCCGGAGTTCAAAAAGGACACGGGGATCGAGGTCAAGGTCCTGGCCAAGGGGACGGGCGCGGCCATACGGGATGGCGTGGACGGGAATGTGGACGTGATTTTCGTGCATGATCCGGCCCGCGAGGAAAAATTCGTGGCCGATGGCTTCGGGACCAAGCGTTACTATGTCATGTACAACGACTTTTTGATCATCGGCCCCGAGGCGGACCCGGCTGGGGCCAAGAGTGGCGACGCGACCGTGGCCATGAAGAAGATTGCCATGTCGGAAGCAGTGTTCGTCTCCCGTGGCGATGACAGCGGCACCCACGCCAAGGAACAGGATCTTTGGAAATCCAGTGGCTTGCCCTTGAAGGAAGAGGATACCGTTTTCAAGTCCAAGACCAAGGAAGTGACCTTCAAGACCGTCCATCCGGAAGGGATGAAGAACTACATGTCCATAGGTCAGGGCATGGGCAAGACGCTTACCTTCGCCGAGGAGAAGCAGGGCTATACCATCACGGATCGCGGCACCTACGTTCAGTATAAGTATGGGCGCCCCGAGGGCTTGCAGCTTGTGCCCATAAGTGAAGGTGACAAGACCCTCTTCAATCCGTACGGCGTTATTCCGGTCAATCCGGAAAAACACCCTCATGTCCGTTTCGACCTGGCCGACACCTTCGCCAAGTGGCTGGTGTCCGAGCGCGGCCAGAAGGTCATTGGTGACTACAAACTCCTTGACAAGCAGCTCTTCTTTCCAGACGCAAAGTAGCTTCTAGCGGATGTGAAGAGTCGACCCCGGACCGTTTTTTTGAGTCTTGGGGGTGCTCAACGTGAGGTTTGAGACGGCCCGCTCCGGTAGCGGGCCTTTTTTTTACAACGCCTTCTTGATTCGGGGGCTGCATGTTTTTTCTGGACAGTTTTTGGGCCGCGCTCAGGCTGCTGCTCGAGTTCGATGCTGAACTCCTGCATATCGTCGGCGTGTCCCTGAACGTGAGCTTCTGGTCCACGGCGGCCGCGTGCATTCTTGGCGTACCTGCGGGGTTTCTGATCGGAGTCGGGCGTTTTCGCGCCAAGCAGGCCGTCATCACCTTTTTCAATACCATGCTGGCCCTGCCCACCGTGGTCATTGGCCTGCTGGTCTATTCCCTGCTTTCGCGGCGCGGCGTTTTGGGCTCCCTTGGTTGGCTGTACACGCAAAAGGCCATGATCTTCGGTCAGATCATCCTCATCACTCCCATTGTCATTGCCTTCACCATTGCCGCCGTGGGCCGCATCGACGATCGCTATCGCCGTACGGCCCTGACGCTGGGCGCTTCACCCTGGCAGGTCGCGCTGGTGATTCTGCGTGAGGCGCGTTTCAGCATCATGGCCGCCATTGTGGCCGCCTTTGGCCGGGTCATTTCGGAGATAGGCATCTCCATGATGCTCGGCGGCAACGCCAAGGGTTTCACTCGGACCATGACCACGGCCATGGCCCTGGAATACGACAAGGGCGAGTTCGTCCTCGCTCTGGGGCTGGGCATTGTGCTGCTGGCCATCAGCCTGGCCGTGAACGTACTGCTGGGCTACGCACAGGGGAGGACGCAGCGATGAGTCTTTTCGAACTGCACGACGTGCGCGTTGTCTACGACGGCCGGGTGGTACTCGATCTGCCGCGACTGAGCATCAAGGAGGGCGAAGCCTATTCTCTGCAAGGGCCCAACGGTGCCGGAAAGTCGACCCTGCTCGGCATCCTTTCCTTCTTGAATGCTCCGCATCAGGGGCAGATCCGTTTCGAGGGCAAGTCCGTGGTCTGGAAAGAACCCGCGCTCCGCTCCCTGCGCCGCAATGTCGGGCTGGTCGAGCAGCATCCGGTCATGTTCAGCCGAAGCGTACGCGAAAATGTGGGATACGGGCTGGCCATCCGGGGAGTGGAGAAGGACCGCCGCGAACATCTGGTCAACGAGGCACTGGACCTTGTTGGTCTCGCCCATCTGGCCGATAGCCATGCGCCGCGCCTTTCCGGAGGAGAAACGCAGCGCGTGGCCATTGCCCGCTCCCTGGCCAGCCGTCCCAAGGTTCTGCTTCTGGATGAGCCCACGGCCAGCGTTGACACCCAGAACCGAGTCATCATCGAGCAGATCGTGGCTGATCTGCGCGACCGGGGCGACACCACCATCGTGCTTTGCACTCACAATCGCTCTCAGGCTGCGGCGCTGTGCCCCGAGGTCATTTATCTGGAGGACGGCCGCCTTGCCGCCCGTCCCCTGAGCAACTCCTACGCCGGACAGTTCGCGGATGAAAACGGCCAGACCTGGTGTCGAATCGCTGCGGGCTTTCGCGTGCCGGTTCCACGGTGTGGACCGGGGCGGGGTCGGGTGGTCATTGAACCGGGCGCGGTGCGTCTTGGAGTGGCCAGGGAGCCCGGGCCGAATCAGGGGATATTGACCCGGATCCGGCTTGAAGGCGACATGGTCAGCCTGAGCGTTGATTTGGGCCGGCCGCTGCATGTGCAGATGGCGTTGAAGGAATTTTGGGGGGCAGGTCTTGAGATCGGGGCCTTGGTGCGTGTCGACATACCGTCTTCTGCCGTGGAGTGTTTTTTGGACTGCCCGGGCCGGATGCCCGAGACCGCATGAGCACGAGTCAGGAAGAAAGGGACGGGAATACGGCGCATACGGAGTTTCGAAAAAAAGCCCTTGAAGCGCAATGGCCGGAACTTTGCCGCCGCTGCAACGAACTGCGCCTGGATCCCCGGAGCTGGTGGGCGCGGATCATTGGGGATGTCGAGGCGGTTCCGCGCGTGGATGAAACCGGGATCACCGTACGCCTGCGCGGCAACGTCTTTGCGGAAGTCTGCCTTCACGGCCCGGCGCTGCAGTGTCGCATCGCGCCGGAGCATCTGCTTCTGTCGCATCCCGGTTCAATGGCCGTGCTTGGCGATGCCGAAGCCTTGCCTCGGCAACGGCGGGTTGAGTGCCTGGCCGATCTCGCCCGGTTCCATGAGCGCGTGCGGCGCCGGGTCTGCCGGCATGAAGATCGGCGGGCGGCCATCCTCGACCGGCTCTTTCTGAGACATTCCTGCGTCCTGGGCGTGGACGCCGTCTTGCCTTCCGGACGGGCCGACCTGGTCGTTCTCTCTCCCCGGGGCACGGTCGTTTTTTTTCTGCTTCGCCGTTACCAGGACGGTGATCTGCGTCTTGCGGGGCGAGGCGGGATCGTCTGGCGCATGCACGAGCTAGGTCGTCTCCTCGCGGACAAAGAGGTCATGGACTCCTGGTTCCATGATTTCCTTGAACGCTCCCGAGCGCTTGAAACGCCGCACTTGAAACGGTATCGTTTCGCCGGGAATCCCGTCATCCATCCCCGTGCCCGTCTGCTGATCGTCGATTTCGATCATGCCCAGCGTCTTGGCGGCTTGCCGTCCTTGCGCGCCGATCTTGAAACCGGACTTGACCAAGGCGCCATCCGGGATGATATTCACTGTATAGGCGACGCCGGAAACATTTCGTACACTACCTTGTTTTCCGGCATTTGATTGGCCCACTTTTTTGCGGAGGGAGATATGTCCAACCTGCATTTGTGGCACCGCACCGAACTCGGTAAGCTCAAACAGGACATGGAGGAGCTTTTCGATTCCTTTGTGCGCGATTTCTGCAACCCCATGGACCTGCGGCTGCTGCGTCGCGAGCCAGATGTGCGCGTGCTCAACGAAAAGGATGCCGTCATCGTTTCGGCGCATGTTCCGGGCCTTGATCCGCAATCCATCAAGGTTTCGATCACCGGCCATCAATTGTCCCTGGCCGGTGAAAAGATCGAGGAGGTCCGGGACGGCCGTGGACTGAGCATTTCCCATCAGGGATTTTCAAGCTCGGTGCGTCTGCCCGCGCCAGTGCAGACCGATCAGGTCCGCGCCAGTTATTCGGGCGGCGTGCTGCGCGTTGTCTTGCCCAAATGCAAGGACTGCACGCCCGTGCAGGTGAGTACGGAAGAACACGAGCGAGGTAGGAATGAGTGAATCTTTACGATTGACGACTGAGGAGCTGCGGTGGACCCTCGACACATCCACCCTGCCTTTTGCCACGACGGACGAGCTCGAACCCCTGGATGAAATTTTGGGGCAGGACCGGGGCGTGGACGCGCTCAGGTTCGGCATCGGCATCCAGCGTCCGGGCTATAACATTCTGGTCACAGGAGCTCCGCGTACCGGGCGCATGGATGCGGTGAAGAAGGTCCTCGCCAAGGTCGTGCAGGACGGGAAAATCCCCGGAGACCTCTGCTATCTGAACAACTTCAAGGATCCCGAGGCACCCATTCTGGTGCGTCTTGGCCCGGGCTTTGGCGCGAGACTGAAGAAAAACATGCAGCAGCTGGTCGAGGAACTCAAAAAAGAGGTGCCCAAGCTCTTCGAGAGTTCTGAATATCTGGCGCGCAAGAACGAGATCAACGAGGTTTACGAGAAAAAGACCGCCAGTTTCTTCATGAACCTCGAAAAGCAGGTCAAGGAGGCCGGCTTCACGCTGGTCACCTTTCAGGGCCGACAGGGTCAGCAGCCGGAGGTCATGCCCATCGTCGACGGCGAGCCCACTCCGATTCTGAAGCTTGAGCAGATGGTTGAAAAGGGGCGTTTTCCCAGGGAAGAATTCGACCGCATCAAGGCCAAGCATGTCGAGATCAAGACCGAGATAGATTCCATCTTTTTGCAGATTCGGGTTCTGCAGAAGGAAATCCAGGAAAAGAACCGGCAGGCCGACAAGCTCATGTTTTCCAACCTTGCAGGTGACCTCATCGCGCCGCTCAAAGCCGAATTCGTCTGCGCCGAGCTTGATGCCTATTTCCGGCACATGGTCGACGACATGGTCGACAACATCGCCATCTTCTTCAATCAGGAGCGCCCGCCGCACATACCCGTGGGAGACCCTTTCGAGCAGTATTCGGTCAACGTGCTGGTCGACAACGGCGAGCAGCAGGGCCCGCCAATCATCATCGAGGAGTATCCGACCTACCGCAATCTTTTCGGCAGCATCGAGCGCATCGTGGACCGCAGCGGGGTCTGGCGCACGGATTTTTCCCGCATCAAGGCCGGTTCCTTCGTGCGCGCCAACGGCGGATATCTGGTTCTGAACCTGCTGGACGCCATCATGGAACCGGGCGTGTGGCAGTCTCTGAAGCGGGCGCTCAAAAGCCGCAAGATGGAGATTCAGACCTACGACCCCTTCTATCTGTTCACCACTTCATCCATGAAGCCCGAACCCATCGAGATGGACATCAAGGTCATAGTTCTGGCCGACACCCATCTGTATCACCTGTTGCAGTATTACGACGACGATGTGCCCAAGATTTTCAAGATCCGTGCGGATTTCGACTCCACCATGGACAAGACCGGCGAGTCCGTGCTCCGCTTCGCGCGCTTCATCCACACTCAGTCCGAGGAGCATGGCCTACGGGCCTTCGACCGTTCCGCCGTGGCCGCGCTGGTGGAAGAGGCCGTGCGCATGGGCGGACGGCAGGAAAAGATGGCCGCGACCTTTCCGAAGCTGACCGATCTGCTCATGGAGGCCGATTATTTTGCCGGACAGGACGGCCGTGAGACGGTGCTCCGCGACGACGTTGTCCGGGCCATCGAGGCCCGCATTCATCGATCGAGCCTCATTGAGGAAAAGATCCAGGACATGATTGACCGCGGGTCGATCATGATCGATACCGACGGGGCCAAGGTCGGACAGATCAACGGTCTGGCCGTGTACAACATGGGCGACGTGATGTTCGGGAAACCCAGTCGCATCACCGCCGCCACGTCCATGGGCAAGGCCGGGATCATCAACATAGAGCGGGAAGCCGATCTTTCGGGAAGCACCCACAACAAGGGCGTGCTCATCCTTGGCGGGTACCTGCGCAAGATGTTCGCCCAGGACAAACCCCTGGCCGTCAGTGCCTCCATTGCCTTCGAGCAGAGCTATTCCGGGGTGGACGGCGACAGCGCCTCCTCCACCGAGATGTACGCGCTGCTTTCCAGCCTTTCGGGGGTGCCCATCAAGCAGGGAATTGCCGTGACCGGTTCCGTGAATCAGAACGGCGAGGTCCAGGCCATCGGCGGCGTCAATCACAAGATCGAGGGGTTTTTCGCCTGTTGCAAGGCCAAGGGCCTGACCGGGACGCAAGGCGTGATCATTCCAAGGGCCAATGTCCCGGATCTCATGCTCAAGGCGGAAGTGGTCGAGGCCGTGAGCCAGGATCGCTTCAACATCTGGTCCGTGGCCAATATCGAGGAAGGCATCGGGCTTTTGACCGGCAAAAAGGCCGGCACACGAAGAAAGGACGGCTCCTATCCCAAGGGCAGCATTTACGCCTTGGCGGATCAGCGGCTTAAAGAACTGGCCGAGAGCATGGCAAAATTCGGCAAGCAGGAAGATAAACAGGAACAGGCCTGATCAGGGATCAACCTTGGGGCCAACCTTGAAGGAGAATGTCTTGGAAAACGAAATGTATGATCTGGTTATTGTCGGCGGTGGCCCGGCCGGGCTCTCTGCGGGAATCTACGCCATGCGCGCGGCCCTGCACACGGTTCTGATAGAAAAGGGCATGCCGGGCGGCCAGATCGCCCTGACCAAGGACGTGGAAAACTATCCAGGTATCGAAGAGGTCGGCGGTTTCGAGTTGTGCGAGAAATTCCTGAATCACGCCAAGCGGTACGATCTGGAAATTCGGGAAAACGAAGTCGCCCGGGTCGAGCCCGGGGTGGATTATCATGAGGTGGTCCTTGGCGACGGCACGCGCCTGCACGCGCACTCGGTCATTCTCGCTCCGGGTGGATCGGCCCGCAAGCTGGGCGTGCGCGGCGAGATGGAGCAGTACGGCAAGGGTGTGTCCTATTGCGCCACCTGCGACGGGTTCTTTTTTCGCGGCAAGACCGTTGTCGTGGTCGGCGGTGGAGACACGGCCCTTGAAGACGCTCTCTACCTGTCCAAGATTTGCGCCAAGGTCTATCTGGTGCATCGCCGTGATGAATTTCGCGGCAGTCGGATCCTGCAGCAGCGGGTGTTCGCCGAGCCTCGTATCTCCCTGGTGCTTGATTCCGTGCTGGACGACATCGCCGCCGATGATCAGGGCGTGACCGGAGTGACGGTCAGAAACTTGAAGACCGAGGAGACCCACAATATCGCCACCGACGGCGTGTTCATCTTTGTGGGCTTCCTGCCCAACAACGCCCTCGTTCCTGCGGGCGTCAAGATGAACGCTGCCGGTTACGTCGTCACCGACGAGAAATGCGAAACCAACCTGCCCGGCATTTTCGCCGTGGGCGACCTGCGTCAGAAGTACGCCAACCAGATCGTCCTGGCTGCGGCCGACGGCTGTGTGGCTGCGCTGGCCGCCGCCCACTACGTGGAAGCGCGAAAAGCCCAGGCTGCCCGCAAATAGAGCGGCAGGCACAAGGCACGCTTTACGGCGCGGGGCTTCGGCTTTGCGCCGTTTTTTTTAGGCTGCCGCTATTTGCGGTATTTTCTGACCACGCGGGCAGACGTTTGTGGGGACGACAGTGTTTGGCCATGTGGCGGCGGTTGCAAGAATCGGAAACGGAAGTCTGGAAGGCAGTGAGCCTGAGCCTATGGGCATGTGACACGGCCAACAAAAAACCCCTTGAGAATTCAAGGGGTTTTGTCGCCGTATGGGCGGAAAATTCGTGGCTCCCCGGGACAGATTTGAACTGCCGACACGGTGGTTAACAGCCACCTGCTCTGCCAGCTGAGCTACCGGGGAACAAGAGCCAGAAAGCGCTTTTATGGAAAGGGAGGCGGACTGTCAACCATGTAGTTTTCCACTTCATTTTCAACAGGTTTCGTATCTAGAATGGTCGGTGATGGAACAATTCCCGGCGTTCCTGCGGGTACAGTTTGCCATACGCGGGCAGGGTGAGGTGCGCTTTTCCGGGGGTGAGTTCCATGATGCGGACCAGCGTCGTGTTCACGGGCAGTCTGTCCAGAACCCGGACCCTGTACTCCGGCGCCGGTGTAAGGCCTGCCGCGCGGATTTTTTCAAGATACTTTCCGTATTCCGGATCGGTCGAATCAGAACTCAGTCCATAGGCGGCTTCGCGGTAGGGGTAGCCTTCGATGTCTTTCTTGATTCCGCCAAGGTAACGGAAAATGTCAACCTGGCTGGTCTTGATCACCCGGGACAGGATCAGGATCGCGGGAGGCTCCTGCCCTTCGCGCACAAAGATGAGGGACCTGACCTCGTCCACCGGGGTCAGGATGGAATCCTGGATTTCGCCGCGCACCAAGACCTTCGCCTCGTCAAGATATCTCCAATCCGGCTCCAGAGGGATGGGTTCGTTCCGCCACAGGAAAACCGTGTCGGCTCCTGGCTGGTAGCGTTCGCTGAACGGAGTGTGCGAGCAGGCCAAGATCAGTGTCAGCAAGGCCGATATCGCTGCATATATGAAAACTTTGCGGGTCGAGAGAATGTTCATGGCTCCTCCAGGAAAAAATCAGGGAAAGCGGGTTTCTTTTCAAAAGTACACGCCAAGGCCTGGCGTGATCCATTCGTACGATTCTTCAAGACTGGGCTGATGCAGGCTCGCCGTGGCCGGATCAGCTTCAGGATGCTGAGCGACGGTGTCCGCTGTCGGCCTGGCGGGATGGCGTTCCAAAAACACAGCGAAATCCACGGAGATTGGTATCTCCCGGTGCTGGAACTCCGGGTTGGCCAGGGGGCGCACAAAGGCGGCCGCGTAGCTCGGGCGGCCTGCACGGTTCATTCCGAGCAGGTCTGCTTCCTCCTGGGCTGGCGGGTTTGAACCGGCCTCCGTCGCGGCCACAGCCGTCGCAGGGGTACGAATGAAGCCGTTCTCAGTCAGCAATTCACCATTTTCAAGCAGGCGCACTCCAAATCTCCTGCGGCTTGCTGCGGCCTGAAAGCGGTATTTGTAGACAAAGGAGCAGTAATTGACAGCAAGTTCCAGCTTGTTTGCGGCCGCATGGGCCACGAGCCCGAGGGCGCAGAGCTCCGACTCCAGCACAGTGACCTTGGGGCCATGAATGTACGTATAATCATGTTCAAGCAAATGTCTGGCATTGTGGGGGGTGAGGCGCAGCTGGTGCAGGTTCAGATGCGAAACTCCGACCGTCGACAGTTCGGGCAGCAAAGCCTCAAGGAGTCCGGCTTCTTCCGGCACGGCGGGAATTTCCACCGTGACTGTGGCCACGATGCCTGCTGCCTGACGCACGAATTTGAGGTCATAGTCCGTGGCCCCGATGTCGAAGCGGATCTCGTTCAGCCCGGCGGCCGCAAGTCTGGCGAGCTTCTCTTCCGTGACCAGCATGCCGTTGGTGTAGAGCCAGATGTGCAGTGCCGGGTCGCAGGTGCGGCGCAAGCTCTGCACGAAGGCGAGACTCTTGTCGAAGTCCAGAAAGGGTTCGCCGCCACTGACGCTCGCTCCTGCGAATCCGAAAAAGCGGACATAGTCGGCGTAGTCCTGGGCGCGATGGAACGGCACGCTCCCGGACATGGGCGGGTCATCCATGTTTTGGGGCGTCGGACAGTAGAAGCACCGCCCGTTGCATCGGCCGCTGATGAACAGGCAGGACCATGCCATTCCCGAGCACTGCAGGCATCCCGGTGACAACGCGCCGTGATGGATCTTGGTCCCAAGGCACGACACGCTGACGCCCGGCGCTTGCAGGAGTTGAATTCGTTCCTGATTCGCCAGCCTGGCGCGTTCCTCGGTGATCCAATTGATGTAATTGAAGATGGGGCCGTATTCACGGGCGTTCATCTCGATAAAGTGGTCTCTCGTCTGTTCATCGTTCATGGGATCAATGTCTCCTGGTTAAGACGATGCGACCTTGGACGGGTCAATCGACCCGTAGAATGGTGGCGTAACTGCCGAAAACTGCCCAGACAGCGTCCCTTTCCTGCAGCTCAAGACGGCGCAGGCTGTCAGTGGTCGTGATCACGCACAGCTCCGTGTCCGGGCCGATGCGCAGCAGGTACTCGGTGTTGACCCGGCCGCGCTTGATGCGGGTGATGACGCCGGGGATGCGATTTTCAGCTGTGCAGAGAGGCTCGTTCTCAGTTTTGTAGAGGGTCACCCAGGGCGCCTTGACCTCCACCGTGGCCAGTCGCCCGGTCTTGAGTCCCAGACGGTGCAGGCTGTCCAGGGTGATGACCGAAGAGATGATCTGGCCGTCAAGGGTGGTGAGCTCGACCTCGGCCTGGATGTCGGCGGGACGAATGCCCGTGATTTTACCGAAAAAGGAATTGCGTGCGCTGGTCTTGCGGTGGCTTTCCCGTTGCAGGAAGGACGAGGTGATGACTCGTATCTCGTCTTCGGAAAAGGATACGTAGGCGGAGGTCAGGTTGGGCGTGGAGTGCCCGAGATACATTTGTACGGCGGGCAGGGGCATGTTGGACTGCATCAGCTCCACCCCCCTGGACTTGCGGATCATTTCCGGACTGCCAAGGTTTTTGGGAAAGCCGCAGGCCAGGGCCCGTTCATAGAATTTGCGCCGAACAAAGGCGGGGTCAACGCCGAGCGTCTGCCCGGCAGTGTTGCGAAAGGCTTCATCGGTAAACAGGTCGCGGATTTCCAGGGCCAGAGCGTGCGCCAGGGGCACGGATCTGACCTGTTCCGGAATGGATTTGCCGAAAGTCACGATCAGGCGGTCATGGTCGATGTCCGACAGGGGGCTAAGGTCCAGCACCTCGTGCAGTTTGGCTCCGGTGTGGCGGATGAGCAGAAAGATGAGCAGGATGCGCTTGCGGGATATGGTCACGTCCGCGCGTTTGGAATCTTTGGCCCAGGTCCGGAATTCGCGCTCCAGGTGTTCAAGCTGCAGGGAGTCAAGACAGGGCAGGCCTTCCTCGACGATCCTGCCATGATCGGCGTGTCTGGAGGAGGGGCGGGGGGCTGGATTGTGCGAGGCTTTCATGATCTCCATCATGAACTGATGGGTGGCTTGAAGGCAAGCGTCTATTTTGGGTATTGCGCTGTGTTGTTTTTGCGGAACTACTCCGCGTCATCCCCTCGGCAATGCCACGTCAGCCTTTTGGCATAACGATGCGTCTGCTCCCGGTAGGTTCATGCGTCATCCCTCCGGCATCGCGACGTGTCATCCCCGCGAAGGCGGGGATCCAGGTTTTGTGTGGGGAGGTTCGGTTTTTTCGTCTGGCCTGCGAGGTGGGGCGGGTTGGCCCGGTCAGGCCGCCTCGAAACTCCCTCGCGGGCCTCGTACGGCTGAATCGTTGCGTGCAGGACCAACGAGGGTGGCGGGGTGGCTAGCAACGATTCTGCCAACGATGCCTGGCTCAGTCAGACAGTCGAAGCAACCTGCCCGGACCAACCCGCCCCACCACGGCACTGCGTGATATTCTCGGTATTGCTGATGCGTGGGCGTAGCAAGCTGTGCGCGGTCTCTTGGGCATTACCGAGGAGTCATCCCCGCGAAGGCGGGGATCCAGGCTTTATGTGGAGGAGATGCTCGGTTTTTTGGGGCGGAAGAGGAGAGCGTTTTATTGCGATGCGGCATAAAAAAAGGCCCTTCGAGTGAAGGGCCTTGAAAAGTCTGGCTCCCCGGGACAGATTTGAACTGCCGACACGGTGGTTAACAGCCACCTGCTCTGCCAGCTGAGCTACCGGGGAATGCGCGTGAGGAGCCTCTTTAGGCAAAGAGGGCTGCTCTGTCAACAGGTTTGAGCGGCGGCTCGAATTTTTGTCTGGTTCGCTTCCTCGGTTTTGCCTTGCTGTTCCAGGGCCGTGATCAGCACTTCCCAGAAGGCGGGGACATCGGTTTTGAGGTGCACGCTCTGCCGGGCCAGGGATTCGGCGATTTCCGGATCGTCGCCGCGCTCCAGATAGATCGTGGCCAGAAGGTGGAAGGAGTGGGCGTCCTGGGGATTGGCGGTGATGGCCTGGTGCAGGTATTCGCGGGCCGTGTCGCGGTCGTCGCGGCGAAAAGCAAGCCTGGCCAGGTAGCGGTAGGCCAGATTGTGCGTGGAGGCGAGGTGCTCTCCGTCGGACATGGCCCGGACCTGCTCGTAGAGGTTCCAGGCGCGCTCGAAGTCCCCTTCCTCTTCCGCCATGAGGCCGAGCCGGATCATGGCGTAGACGTGGTCGGGCTGGATTGTAAGCACCTGCTCGAAGGCCTGCCGGGCGGCCACGGGATCTCCATCCTTGAGACAGGCGCAGCCGAAATTGTAGAGCGGCATGATGTGATCGGGATGGAGGGCGATGAGGTCTTGAAAGATGGTTCTGGCCGTGGCGTATTTGTTCAGCCTTGCATAGCAGACTCCAAGGGAATTGCGGGCCAGCAGGTTGCCTTCGTCGACGGTCAGGGCTTTCTTGTATTCGGCGATGGCGTCGTAGGTTTCGCCCTGGGCGAAAAGGCGGTCGGCGCTGATGTTCAGCGAGACCGAGTCGAAGCAGGCAATTCTCTCGTCGTGCAGGAATTCGGCGTGATCCAGGGCCTTGCGCGCATTCTCCAGGATGTCGGAACGCGTGTAGTCCAGAAAGGGGAAGGCCGCGATGCCGACGGATTTTTCCAGTCCGGCGAAGCGCTCGTCCTCAAGTAGTTCGCGCACCATGCGCAGGCATTCTTCCTGATCCAGCCCAGGTACATGGTAGATGATGCAGTTCACGCTGAACCGTCCGCCAAGGGCTTCCGGTCCGAACAGGGTTTCGACCCGCCCGGCGAGGGTCTGGAAGAACTGTTCTTCCTTCATCTTGTCCATGGGCGTGCGTTCGGCATGGGGAGTTTCAAGACGCATGAGCACCATGCAGAAACTCTTTGCCTGGCCGCGGACGGATTGCCAGGCCTGCAGAAAGTCCCGGTAGGGATAGAGGCCGGTGAGGGGATCTTTTTGCGGAGTGCGGTCGCCGGGCTGGACTTCGCGCTGTTCCATGCGTCCGGCGTGGTCGTCGAGCAGGGTCAGCTTGTCGCCCTTCTCCACGGTCCAGTTCGGATCGCTCTGCACCAGCACTTCGGCGATGGACATCTCGTCCTGCACTTCGACCAGCGAAATCTCTGCCTTGTACATGGGTGGGTAGTGGCCGAAAATCGCGTCGCCCTGTGTCCCGACAATGGTCTCGCTGCCGTTGAACTTGCGGGACCAGATCAGGAAGCGTTGCCCTTCGTGGGCGTCCATGCTCCGGCCGAGGTTAATGACCAGACGGTTCATGGGCATCACGTCAAGGACCACGCCGCCCTGGGTGAGGATCTGCCGGAAGGAATAGATCTGGGAGCGGCCGCCGGCCTTGGCGGTGCTCAGGGCTTTTTCGGCTTTTTCCAGAATCAGCCAGGCCTGCTCCTCGGGAGCTTTTTGGAACTGCGCGCCCTGAAGATCCTGTGGATAGTTCACGTATCCGATACTGGCCGAAACGCCGACATCCTCGCGCAGGGGCGTGAAGCGGGCCGTGACCCGGGCCAGTTCGGCACCGAGGCTCACCGCCAGCTCGCTCATCCTGGCGCGGGAGGCTTGCGGCCAGAGCACGCCGAAGGAGTCTCCGTCCAGACGGCAGACCAGGGTCTGTTTGGGGCAGACGGCCCGCAGACGCTCCGCTGCCAGAACCAGGATTCTGTCTCCGAAGTTGTGTCCGAAATTGTCGTTGATCTGGCGGAAGCGGTCCAGGTCCAGGATGATGAGGCCGAAGCAGGCGCTGTGCCCTTGCAGGGAGTCGTCGGCCATGGCCTCCGGGCCGGGCATGATGGCGCCGACGATGCCGGAAATTTCCCGGATCAGGGCCTGGTGCATGCAGTGGCGGTTGAAGAGGCCGGTCAGGGGATCGGTGATGGCCGATTTGCGAATCTTGATCTGCTCCAGGCACAGGGAAGCCATGTGCGGCAGAAATGGCAGTGCCCGGGCTGTTTCCTCGGGGTTTACGCCCCGGGCTTCAAAGATCGCGAGCAGTCTGTCCGAATGCGTCAGAGGCAGCGAGAGACGGTCATTCTCCAGCGCCGCGCGTCCGAAAGGATGCACCGGGTCCGCTTCCATGTCTTCTGGTGTTTTGGCCGGAAACATGAGGCTGTAGGAGGAAAAGGGGATGATGGCCCTCAGGGCTGTCTTGAGCAGGGGCTCGTATTCGATGATGTCTTGTCTGCGCAGCGTGCCGGTCTCGATGGAAGTGGCCGTGTTCATAATTGACCCCGGTTGTTTTTGAAGCCATTGCCTCATGCCGGAATCCTTGTCCAGAAAGCAGAATTGTGTTTTGGGCCGAAGCTGGCTACATCTTGGGCTCAAAAATTTCCAAGGGAGGAATTGATGCTCAAAGTTACCGTCATGCCGCTTGGCCCGCTGGATACAAACTGCTACGTCGTGCACTCGGACCGTGAGGCCGTGGTTATCGACCCGGGGGGGGAGGCGCAGGAAATCCTGTCGTTTCTTGCTTCCGAAGAAGTCAGCCTGACCGCGATTCTGAACACGCACCTGCATTTTGACCATATCCAGGGCAACGCGGACCTGGTCGCGGCCACGGGGCTCCCGGTCATGGCCAGCGTCAAGGATGGATTTCTCCTGGAAACGGAACTTGGCGGCGGCGGAATGATGGGCTTCCCGCGCACTCCGTCCTTTTCGTTCACGCCGCTGGAAGAAGGCGAGCTGCCCCTGCTCGGCACGACATGCCGGGTGCTGGCCACCCCCGGGCACAGTCCGGGCAGTCTGTCCTTCTATTTCGAGGAACTGGGCTCGGTTTTTGTCGGTGATCTGCTTTTTTACCGCTCCGTCGGACGCACCGATTTTCCCGGAAGCTCGGAGCGGGAGCTGATCCGTTCCGTGCGAACCAATATATTCACCCTGCCCGAGGAGACGGTGGTGTATCCCGGCCACGGGCCCGAGACCACCGTCGGTCAGGAAAAGCTCAACAATCCGTTTTTTACCGAATTCATCCGTTAGGAGTGGCCATGATCCCCGAAGGCGAACATGATTTCCGCGACAAGTGCTGACACGTGGGAGTGGATGCCAGTTGGCAGCTGCGCTTCAGCCGTACGGACAGGCAGGTTTTTTGGGTCAAGCCGGGCGTGGTGCCCCAGCTTGAGAACGCTCTTTATGTGGAAACCGACTGGACCCTCAGCCTGAGCGAAGTCGGCGAATTCGTGCGTGCGGAATTCGTTCGCAAGCCACGTTCATGACTGAACCTCTGATCATGTCCATGAGCCCCCGGGCGGGGGGGAACAGCGATCACGCCGCCGCTCTTTTCGCGCGCAGTCTGGACCAGCCCCCTCGGCCCGTGTTTCTGCGGGATCATCGCATGGAACCCTGCACCGGATGCGGGTTCTGTTCCGAGGACGGATTGTGCAGAATTGGCCCGGATGGGGCGGAGGAGCTTTTTTCGCGGCTTGACCACGCCTCCGGACTGGTCCTGACCGCGCCGGTCTATTTTTATCACCTGCCAAGCCAGGCCAAAGCCTGGATCGACCGTTCCCAGTCCAGATACATGGCCAGACAAAACGGCCTGCGTGTCCCGAAGGCCGAGCGCCGGGCCTATGTCGTGCTGGTGGCGGGGCGGACACGGGGCGAGAATCTTTTCACGGGAATCATGCCGACCTTGCGTTATTTCTTGCAGATTTTTGATTATCGCATCGAAAAGACTCTCTTTCTGCGCGGCCTGGACGGAGCCGATGACTTTTCCCGGGACCGCGCGGCCGAGGACGCCGTGCGCGACCTGGCCGGGAGCAGCGGATGGTAGGGGCGGGACTTGCGCGCGGGCTGGCTGCCGTGCTGCATGCGGCTGGTCGCCGCTGCCAATTTTGCGCGGCGGTGCTCGAACATGCAGGCGATTTTCCTCTGTGCCCAGCCTGCCGGGCACTCCTTGCCCCGCGTGTCGGGGGGTACTGTCCCGACTGCGGCATCTGCTACGAGGACTCCGCCGCACCCGCATATTCATGCCTCGCCTGTCGCCTGGGCAAGCCCCCGTGGTCGGGAGTGGCTTTTCACGGACCCTACTCCGGAGCCCTGCGCGATCTTATCCATCAATACAAGTTCAATCACGATCACGGCCTGGGGCTGCTGCTGCGCGACTTGATCCGCCAAGCCTGGGACAGACACCGACTGCCCCGCCCCGACTGCGTCGTGCCCGTACCCATGCTGCCCGCAAGGGTGCTAGACCGAGGCTTCAACCAAAGCGCCGAGCTGGCGTGCATGCTCGGCAAGGTTATCGGCATAGCTCCTCTTCTTCGCGGTCTGTGCAAGATCCGGGATACCAGGGCCCAGTCGAGCTTGGGCCGGGCCGAGAGGCATCGCAACGTCGCGGGCGCTTTCGAGGCGGCCATGAATCTGTCCGGTAGGCATGTTCTGCTGGTCGATGACGTCATGACCACGGGGGCGACCCTGACGGCCTGCGCAAAGGCCTGCCTTGCCGCCAAAGCGCGGCGAGTGGACATTTTTTTTCTGGGCAGGGCGGTATGAAGAGCCTTTCCTCCATAAATCTGGAGCATCCGAACCAACGGCGGGTTTTGGCCTTGCTGGCGCTCATGTTGCTCGGGATCATCTTGCTGGGGATCAAGGAAGCCTATCGCTACCGTGTCATTTGGGAACATCAGTTGCTGATGAAGGCCGAGCAGGCCCATCTGGATCTGGTCCAGACTTTTCGGGTTGAAATGAACTCGGCCCGCCTGGGTTTTGACCGTCTGCCTCTCGTCTCGGACTTGCCTGGCCTTTTCGCGATTGAATCCACGATCGACAGGGCGCTCATGCGCTCGCGGGGATCCTTGGTCGTGATGCATCAGGGCGGCCAGCTCGGCGCGGGCGCTCCAGGCGGACGGGGTGCGGATCAGGGAATACATCTGGCCCGGCCCATGCCCCCGGAACTTCTGAGCGAAGCCTCGAAGCTCGTCCCTATGGTACGGGAAATTTCGGATCACGGGCATTTCATGGTTCGCAACCTCCTGCATGCCCTGGATGGGGCGGAAGCGGAGGAGGCGGCCGCCGACATGGCGTCCATCCACGAACAGGCCGAGGCCTTGTTCGATCAGGCGGAGACGACAGCCGACATTCTCCAGCGCGACATCAGGGCCCGGATCGCCCTGGCCATCGAAAATCATCAGGCCAATGCCGACAGGCTTCTGGTCATGACCTGTGGGCTGGTCATCTTCCTGCTGGCGGGCATGGTCACGCTGTGCGTGCGTATCATGTTTTCCTTTGCGGACATGCTCAGATCCCGGGAAAAAGACGGCGCGGCCGTGGTGGAAGCCAACGCGGGCATGGAAAGAATCCTGGAGGCCCTGCCGGTGGGTATCGCCATCCTGGGTCAGGACCGGATCATCCGCCGGGTCAACCTTGCTGCGACCAACCTCCTCGATATCGAGCCCGGCTGGTTTTTCGAGCGTCGCGTCCCGTGGGACATGTTCTATGAAAAAGCCCAAGACGACGACCCCGAACGGCAGCCCCGAGTCGAGTTCGAGCACGAGGTGCGCATGCGTGCCCTGGAAGGGCGAACCCTGGACGTGATCAAGAGTTCCATTCCGGTCATCCTCCAGGGCGAGACCCTGATTCTTGAAGTTTTCATGGACGTGACTCAGCGCAAGCAGGCCGAGCGCGAACTTCTGCAGGAAAAATCGCGCCTTGAGTCGCTTCTCTCGGGGATAAACGAGGGTGTCGCCCTGACCGACGAGCGCGGAGGGGTGCTCGAGGTCAACGACAGTCTGTGCCGCATTCTGGGCATTGAAGCCGCCGGCCTTCTGGGGCGGAAAATCTGGGACCTCTTCCCTGGCGGGATCCTCGGGACGCAAATGGCGCAGGGATTGCGCGCCCTGCAGGAAGATCCTCGAACCCGGCTGCGGGAAATCCAGCTGGAATCCTTCCGGGACATGGCTCTGGTGGTGCGCATGCAGCCTGTCCTGGGCGCGGAGGCTTTTGGCGGCATGATCGTCAGCGTCATCGAGGTTACCGAAATTGTCGATGCCCGGCGCAGGGCGGAAGCCGCATCCCAGGCGAAAAGCATGTTCCTGGCCAACATGAGCCATGAAATCCGCACGCCCATGAATTCCATTCTCGGTCACGGGGAATTGCTTGCCAGAACACGGCTCGATCCGGAGCAGACGGACTGCGTGCAGGGGATCCGCGTCTGCGCCGAGAGTCTCCTGGTCATCATCAACGACATTCTTGATTTTTCCAAGATAGAGGCCGGCATGCTGCGCATCGTGCCCGAGGATGTCGAACTGGGCGAGTTGCTTGCGCGTGTGCGGACCATGTTCAGCGATCAGGCGCAGAAAAAGGGGCTTGATCTGCGTTTGGTCACTTCCGGATTGCCACGGGTAGTGAGCACGGATTCCGGGCGATTGACGCAGATTCTGGTCAATCTGCTCGGCAACGCCATCAAGTTCACGGAACAGGGCGGCGTGGAGCTTTCCGTTCGCGGGGAGATTGGCGCAGGAGGAAAGGCCTCGCTTTGTTTTTCCGTGCGCGACACCGGGATCGGCATTTCTCCAGACCGGCAACAGGGTATCTTCATTTCCTTTGAACAGGCGGATGGCTCCCTGACACGCGAATACGGCGGAACGGGCCTGGGCCTGACCATCGCCAACAGCCTGGTGCGTCTGCTGGGCGGTAGCGGCATCTCGGTGCAAAGCCAGGTCGGCCAGGGCAGCACTTTCGCCTTCACTCTGGACATGAATGTCTCTGCGGCCGCTCCTGCGCGGCAGCTTGCAGCCAATGACGCTGATGAACGCTCCTTCGGACACGTCCGGGTCTTGGCGGCGGAGGACAATCCGTTCAATCGAAGTTTGCTGATGAAGATGCTGAGCAGTCTGAACGTGAAGGATGTCCAGCTGGTCGAGAACGGGCGTGAAGCGGTGGATGTCCTGGCGGCAGGGCAAGTTTTCGACATAGTGCTCATGGACATCCAGATGCCGGTCATGGACGGCCTTGAGGCCACTAGGAAAATCAGGTCCATGGGGCTGAGCGTGCCGATCATCGCCCTGACTGCCCACGCCCTGGAGTCGGACCAGCTCAAGAGCCTGGGGGCGGGCATGAACGGGCACCTGTCCAAGCCCTATTGCTTGCAGGATCTGCTCGAGACACTGGGAACCTGGTGTTCTTGAATTTTTTGTTGACGCTCATCAGGTTTCGTTTTATTTGCATCCTCCCTCTCGACAGCTGTCCTGCTCCGGACGGCTTTATAGCGTTATGAAAGTCTTGACGGGGCACCTCGGAAGAGGTAGCCACGTCGTTCAATATTTTGGAGGACGCAAGATGTTTGCAATCGTGGAAACGGGCGGAAAGCAGTTTCGTGTGGAAGAAGGCCGCAGTCTGAAGGTAGCCAAGCTTGACGTGCAGGCCGGTTCAGAGCTCACTCTGGACAAGATCCTGCTTGTCGGAACAGGCGCCGATGTCAAGATCGGCCAGCCTTTCGTCGACGGCGCAGCCGTGCAGTGCGAAGTGGTTGAGCATGGTCGTGACAAGAAGATCATCATTTTCAAAAAGAAACGCCGCAAGGATTATCGTAGAACCCAGGGTCACCGTCAGGATTATACAACCCTGAAAGTGAAATCCATTCAGGCCTAGTGTCGGGAGGAAATAATGGCTCATAAAAAAGCAGGTGGTAGTTCACGCAACGGGCGCGACAGTGCCGGTCAGCGACTTGGCGTGAAAAAGTTCGGTGGCCAGACGGTTTTGGCGGGCAACATTCTTGTGCGTCAGCATGGCACCAAGGTTCATCCCGGCGTTAACGTTGGCGTGGGCAAGGATTTCACTCTTTTCGCTCTGATCGACGGAGTCGTGAAGTTTGAGAAGTATACCCGCAAGAACAAGGTCAAGACCAGGGTCAATATCGTTCCTGCTGTCTAGGCTTTGTCCAGTACAAGCCTTTTTCAAGCCGCTTCAAGAGAGTGCTCTTGGGCGGCTTTTTTTGCTGTCCGGCGGTTTTGCCCCTCGGACCTGGAGAGAACATGAGATTTGTAGATGAGGCCAAGATCATCATCCGTTCCGGAAGCGGTGGTCAGGGCAGTGTTTCGTTCCGCCGGGAAAAATATGTGCCTCGGGGTGGCCCCGACGGAGGGGACGGGGGCAAGGGTGGCGACGTTATCATGCGAGCCAACAATAACCTGTTGACTCTTTACGATTATCGTCACGCTTCCTTCCAGGAAGCCGAGAGCGGGCGGCCCGGTGGCGGGCGGCTGTGCTACGGCCGCGCCGGCGAAGACAAGATCGTCGAGGTGCCCGTGGGCACCCAGGTCTTCGAGGAAGTGGATGGCCAGGAGCGGCTGATCGCCGACTTCACAACGGATGGCCAGGAGATCGTCGTGGCCGAAGGCGGGCGCGGGGGCAAGGGCAATGCGCATTTCAAGTCGTCCGTCATGCAGGTGCCACGTTTCGCGCAGCCTGGAGAACCGGGCGTGGAAAAATACATTCGCCTCGAACTCAAGGTCTTTGCCGACGTCGGCCTCCTGGGGTTGCCCAACGCGGGCAAGTCCACCCTCATTTCGCGCATCTCCGCGGCCCGGCCGAAAATCGCGGCCTACCCCTTCACCACGCTGGCACCCAACCTTGGCGTGGTCATCGACGAGCATGAGCGCAAGCTGGTCGTAGCAGACATTCCCGGCCTCATCGAAGGTGCCCATACGGGCCAGGGTCTGGGGCACACCTTTTTGCGTCACGTGGAGCGGTCCCGCTTTCTGGTTCATATCCTGAGCATCGAGGATGTGAATGTGGACGACCCGTTGTCCGGGTTCCATATACTTGACGACGAGTTGCGCATGTTCGATCCGGCGCTTGGCGAGAAGCCTCAGATTCGTGTCATCAACAAGATCGATCTGGTTGACGAGGAGCGTTTGGCCGAGGTGCGGGCAGCCTTTGACCAGCTTGGGCTCAAAGTGTACTTCATGTCGGCGTTGGACGAAACCGGAGTGGACGTGGTGCTGGATGCCATGTGGAATCTGCATCTGCAGACCGTCAAGGACGAAACCGAACATGGAACTATCGACTGATTGGCGCGAACAGCGCCGCCGGATTCTGGAGAAGGCCAAACGGGTCATCATCAAGATTGGCAGCGCCGTGTTGACCACGGAAAAGGGTCTTGACCCGCGCGTGGTGAACCGTTTGGCCGATCAGATCGCGGGGCTTCATGACCGGGGGCTTGAAATAGTCCTTGTGACCTCTGGCGCCGTGGCTGCGGGCCGCTGCGTGCTTGGCGCCGACAAGGCCGCCGGGTGCATGGTTCACAAGCAGGCCGCCTCGGCCGTGGGCCAGAGCCGTCTCATGCACAGCTATGATGAAGCTTTTGCCCATTATGAGAAGATCACCGCGCAGGTCCTCCTGACCAAGGACGACCTGCGCAGCCGCGAGCGCTTCCTGAACGCCCGTAACACCATGTGCCGTTTGCTTGACTGGAAGGTCATCCCCATCGTCAATGAGAATGACACGGTGGCCGTGCAGGAACTCAAATTCGGCGATAACGACGCCCTTTCGTCCATGGTCGCCAACCTGGTCGGGGCCGATGTGATCATCAATCTGACCTCCGCCGACGGCGTCTTCGACGACAATCCGCTGGAAAATCCCGACGCCCGCTTTGTGCCAATCATCGAAAATATTTCCGAGCTCAATCTGCAGTCCATGTGCCGGGGCAAGACCGGGGCTGGGACCGGCGGGATGCTCAGCAAGCTCATGGCCGCCCGCCGCGCCGCCACCATCGGCGTCCCGACGCTTATTGTTTCGGGCCGGCAGAAGCACGTGCTGGAGCGAGTTTTCGATCTGGAAGACCTTGGCACCTGGATCGCGCCAACGCAAAAGATGCTCTCGGGCCGAAAGTTTTGGCTGGCCTACCACCTGGACCCGGCCGGAACCATCGTGGTTGACGACGGGGCCGCGCGGGCGCTGACGGGCAAGGGCAAGAGCCTTCTGGCCGCAGGCATCGCCGGGGTGGAGGGTAACTTCGGCATGGGCGCCCTGGTCAGAATCGTGGGCCTCGATGGCGGCGCCGTGGGCGTGGGCCTCACGAACTTCAAGGCCGTGGAGTTGCGTAAGATCCAGGGCCTGAGCAGCCCCGAGATCGAAAAAATCCTGGGCCCCTGCCCGCATCAGGAGGTTGTGCACCGCGATAACATGGTGCTGGATAGCTCCCTGTAATGTGTCGGCATATTCTAAATACCGTTTTTGGGGCTGAGCCAAGTCGTAAGCATCCGCACCTTCTCGGTGTCATTCCTGCGTAGGCGGGAATCTATGTCGTTTCGGGTCGTTATTTGAAGTAGAGGAATGGATCCCCGCCTTCGCGAGGATGACGCGGTGGTAGGCGGGGCTTGCGTGAATCGGCTGGGCTCTTCGTCCAGATTCGACGAAACGCGTTATAATAGTGCTTGGTCCATAAGACTTCGTCAAAAACCTGTTTTCGCGTTGCCACCGGAACAATCGAGGCTCCCTGCATGATAGCGTGCATGGGGCCTTATTCATTTTTGTGGCCGCATCATGGCGGTGGTTGAGCACCATATGGGCTTTCCCGTGCGCCAGAGGGCACCGTCACGAACCGTAAAGGTGAAACACGAACAGACGCCCGCTGCCAATGGTGACAGTGGCCCGGTTTTCCACAAAGACGTTGCTCATGCCCCAACTGGTGCCGAAGGTCAGGGTGGCGTCATGGAGTGGGTATTCAAGGCCTGACAGGCTCACCCCGCGTGCCTCGGGCGTGGCGGGGAGCAGGGACAGCGTGTCACCCACGGTGCCTTCCAGGGTAAGGGGCTGGTCCGTGAGGTGAATGCATTGCTCCTGGTCCATGATGCAAGCCGGAATCCCGCCCGGCAGGCAGCGAGCCAGAAGAAAGAGATTGCCCAGGGTATGGTCGAGCCTGCCTCCGGTCGCCCCCAGTATCGAGATGCGCGTGGCGCCTTTTTCCAGAGCCAGTTCCATGGCCAGTTCGAGATCCGTGGCGTCTTTTTTGGGAGGATGGAGATGCAGCTCCACTCCCGCGTCCCTGTATCGGGCGAGCAGGTCGGTGGGGATGGAGTCCATGTCGCCGACGGCCAGATGTGGAAGCACGTCCATGGTGTGCAAATGCCTGCTGCCGCCATCGACGCCGATCAGCCTCTCGGCGGAAGAGATGAATCGGCGGATTGCGGGAGAAAGAGCGAGTGGCCCGTTGGCCATGAGAACCCAGTGCATTGTGCCTCCACGATCGAAAAGTGGCGTTCTTGCTGTTTCGGGCGCGTCCCGATACGAAGCCCCTAGTTAATCATGCGTGCCGAACAAGGCAAGGCGCCGGATGGTCTGCCTTGGTGGGTTTTGGCGCCTTGTCTTGTTCCGACAACCGGAAAAGGAGCCATCCATGTTCGATTCCTCTGTCTACGCAGCCCGCCGGGCGGCGCTGGCCCGACTCGTAAGAAGCGGCTGCATTCTTCTGCCCGGCAATGATTTCATCGGCATGAACTATCGCGCCAACACGTTTCCCTTTCGTCAGGACGGCTCTTTTCTGTATTTCACGGGCCTTGATCGGCCGGGGCATTGCTTGTGGCTGGACTGCGAGAGCGGCGAAGAGATTCTTTTTGGTCCCGAGCCGGGCATGGAACACACCATCTGGAGCGGAGCGGCCCCTTCTCTTTCGGAACGGGCGGATCTTTCCGGCATCGCCGTGAGCAAGGCCATGCACGAACTGGCGCATACCGTCAGGCAGGCAAAAGGCCAGGGGCGCAGCATTCATTACTCCCCAACCTATCAAGGCGAGACAGCCCTGCTCTTGTCAGGCGTCCTGGGCATCCCGGCCCTGGAGCTGGAGGCAGGTTTTTCAAGCATCCTTGTGCAGGGCATCGTGGAATTGCGTAGCGTCAAGAGCCCCGCAGAAGTGGCGCAAATCCGTCAGGCCATCACGATTTCCGCTGACGTTTACGACCGCCTCATGCAATCATGCGTTCCCGGTGCGAGGGAGATGGAACTATATGGTCGCTCTCAAGGGCTGATTTTTTCGCATGGCAGCCGGGAAGCATTCCCCATGATCCTGTCCCGCCGCGGGGAGGTGCTGCACAATCACACTCACGATCAGATTCTGCGCGACGGCGATCTGCTGCTGGTCGATTCCGGGGTGGTTTCGCCCTTGGGGTATGCCTCGGATATCACGCGCACCCTGCCTGTGGGCGGGCGGTTTTCCAGTCGGCAAAAGGAGATATACGAGATTGTGCTCGAAGCGCTGGCGGTCGGGACATTGAACATGGCTCCGGGCGTGCCCTTTGTGGAATGTCACCTCGCTGCCGCCAGGGTTGTGGCCAAGGGCCTTACGGATCTTGGGCTCATGCTGGGCGATCCGCTTGAAGCTGTGCAGCGGGGCGCGCACGCGCTCTTTTTTCCGCATGGGCTCGGGCACATGCTGGGACTCGATGTGCATGACATGGAGGCGCTGGGGGAGGATTTCGTGGGATATGACCATGAGTTCAAGCGCGCTGCCCAGTTTGGCCTGTCAGGCTTGCGCATGGCCCGCAGACTCAGGCCCGGGTTTGTCATGACCGTGGAACCCGGCATTTATTTTATCCCAGCTCTCATCAGACAATGGCGGGAGCAGCGGCGGCTTGAAGAGTTCATCAATTACGAGGCGCTGGATGCCTATCTTGATTTTGGAGGCATTCGCATAGAGGATGACGTGCTTGTTACCGAAGATGGCAGGGATGTCTTGAGTAAGGACATTCCCAAAAGCGTGGACGATATTTGCAAGCGAATGGGAGATGCGTCGTGAGAAAGATCAGTCTGCACGGCGGGCACAGCGGACAATACTGCGATCACGCCCGCGACACACTGGCGGATATCGTGGCGGCCTATCATGGAGCCGGATTTGAATGCATCGGCCTGACCGAGCACATGCCGCCTTTTGGCGACGCCGGACTGTATCCCGATGAAATCGAATTGGGCAGAACGTCGGGCTGGATGGAGGCTCGGTTTGCCCTCTATGTGGCCGAAGCCAGATCCCTTGCGCGCGCTTACCATGATCGGATGCGGATTCTGGTGGGCATGGAGACTGAATGGTATCCGGGTTGCACAGAATGGGTAAAGGAACTGCGCCAGTATTACGCGCTTGATTACGTAGTGGGCTCGGTCCATCACGTTCAGGGTGTTTGTTTTGATTTTTCCCGGGAGTCCTACTACAAGGTTGCCGCGCGGTGTGGTGGAACCAGCCGGATGTATGCGGCCTATTTCGACGAGCAGTTCGAAATGTTGCGGGAGATCAAGCCGGAGGTTGTGGGGCACTTCGATCTCATCCGACTCCACGACCCGGACTATTTGCAAACCATGGCGGAGCCGGAGGTCTGGAAACGGATCATACGCAATCTGGAATGGATTCAAGGCGCCGGCGCCTTCCTTGATATCAACGCGCGGGCCCTGCTGAAAGGCCAGCCCGAACCATACGTTTGCGCGCCGATCCTGGACGCTGCGGCAAAACTTGGGATTGGCGCAGCCTACGGCGACGACGCTCATGGGGTGGCGGATGTCGGGTACGGGTTTGCGCAGGTAGAAGAAGTGCTAGCAGTGAGAAAGATGCGAGGACCTGAGGCTTCAATCGCCCCGATTTTAGGGAGTCTCTGCGGCTGAGTTCTTCCATGCACGCCAGAGCAACCTGCTGGAATAGGCTAGGCCGCTGCCGACCATGACGTAGAGGCCGGTCTTTATTCCGGCTTCAATTGGAAGCACGCTCAGGGTGCGTCCGAATATGATCATGACCGCGATGAGCAACCAGTTCCGAACGGAAAAAAGCCCTCCCAGACAGGTACGCGAAGGTTTGGCTCCGATGTGCAGAATAATCCTGTCGGCTACTCGGTCCAGGATGAGTCTACTTTTGAACATCCCCAAAATCGCACCAGCCACGATCACCGCCAGCAGCATGCCCCAGGAATCTTCCTGGAAAAGATAAATTCCCTTTGCGGAGAGAAAAAAACCCACTCCTGACCACACAAGGGCGGCGGTGAGCTGGCGCGTGCGGGGGTAGGCTCGGGGGGTGATGCGTTCGAGCATTAGTGATAGCTTTCCTTTTGGAGCGATATTTTGAAATAGCATAGGGGAGTGTCAAACGTAAACAAGCCGTCTTGGAAAACCAAGACGGCATGCTTTCACTTATATAAAGCCGAGTTAATTAACGTTTTTTCGCCAGAAAAGTGTTTTGGCTCCAATATCAATAGTAGTTTCGATGGGGATGATAGCGCCAGAACTGGTTTGGATAAATGCGGTTGCGCCACCCTCGCCGACATGGATTGTCGGTGTCGTAGCCATGCCTTTTCCAAGACCGACAAAGGTGGCGAAGGTGTCGCCAACACCTCGGAAAATAGGATCATAATAGGCTGTCCCTGTTTTATAGTACAGGCCATAGAGCCGGCTTTGTCCTTCTACCATGCAGATATCAGTTCCAGGGAGGTAGCTTGTGAAAAGTACCGCGCCTCCTAATGCGCTGGCTTGGCCAAGTACTCGCTCCCAAGGTTCAGTGAAATCAAGTCTCCAGCCTCCTGTATGTTTGCCAGCCTCTTCTTCGAGTTTGTTCCAATCCCAAGGAGTTGTAGTATTTGTCCAGTTCTCATCTTTGTAATGGATGTTTACGCACTCCTTTGTGTACGTATAGTAGCACATTCCATTGTCTTCAAGATAAACTCGTGTGCTGTTAAAAAGATCGTTAGTGCTGACAGATCCTGCAGAGAATGGATCGGTTGCATTCCATATAGGGTCTTTTATTCCATAGAATGTCCTGTATTGTTCTGTGTCACCTTCTTGCGGAATATCATAGCTGTCGAAAAAGCGGCCAGCGCCAAAGTAAATCCATATATTTTTAGTTTTGTCAGTTACTATTGTTGGTGCGGCAACTACTGGTTGTTGTACATCTATCAAAAGAGATTGTTTCCAATTAGTTCCTTGAGCTTCGTTATTCGTAAGGAACCGATATAATTTTCCTGAATAATTGGTGTTGAGAATGCCCGAGACTGTTCCGTAATACAGGGCATCAGTTTTAAATTCTTTATTTATATTTTTAGAGTTAAAATCAAAGTCAACTGAAGCAATATCGCCAATAAATGATTTGTTTTCAGTGGTTGCAGCGCTTAAAGATGTGCTTGCAAAAGCCCCGTTTGAATTTTTGACGACAGTGCTAAATGTTCCACCATGAAGTACTTTTACTGCTTGTGCAGCGTCTACTGTTCTGGACAAGTCCATTAGGTCAAGAACAAAGAGTTGGCCTGGTTGGCTACTCGTGACGGTGTCGAGCTTCGTAAAGTGCGCTACTCCATTCTCGTCGGCAGGGCCTGAGCCGAAAACTAGGTACCACTTATTGTTCAAAGAAGTTGAGTTGGTGTGTGCGGTAGTCATTGGCATTATGGCGGGCGAGCACGTTGTAAAGCCAAGCCTAGGAACGCGCACTTCGCCAAGTAGCTTCGGAGGGTTTTCGGGGTTAGTTATGTCCATGATTACATATGCTGAGCCCGTGGTGCGATGGCCACTCGAACTGCCGCTTTTGGCTACATCAACCTCGATATTGCCGCCACCTAGGCCCATTCCGGCTACGAGTATTGTGCCCCATCCTTTTGGATAGTCAGGGTCGTTCTCATCAAAAATGCGAACATCAAAGGCGCGTGGCATGAGGTTCATGTATGGAACATGGAGTCCGCCTCCGTATTCCGGGCTCATGAGCCATCTCAGGTGTGGAAGTAAATTGAACGGAACATAAGCCCACAGTTCCGCGCCAAGTTCAAATGCAGTGTCTGAAATAGTCCTTGTCTTGTCGAAGCTTCTATTGGCAGGGTTGTAGAATCCGCCGTTAAATGCATGAAGCATCCCGTCGTTAGCGCCGACATAAACAACCTGTCGCCTGTCTTTGTATTTTTGATAAAACTCGGCAAAAGATTTGTCTTTGTATATTATATGATAGTTGGCTGATGGTGCGCCTACAATGAGTGGCGAAGATGTAACAATATCTCCAAGTCTCCATGTTGCTCCGTTGATTGTGCGAGATCTTACTGGATCAATAATTTCGTTAGTTACATTTTCATCTATATCAAGTCCGCGAATAAATTCAACTTGGCGCTTTGCAAGTTTTTGCTGAACACTATAGTTGCTAAAAGCAGCATTCAATGGCAAGCCAATTTGCCCGCTACTTGACTCAAAAAGTGTAAGGTAAGAATAAAAATTTGAAGGTAAATTAATATCTGCCGTGTCAGACGGGAGAACAAAGTCTTGTATGTTGCTCGCTGGCACCTGATGACCTGCATCATCAACGAATGTAAAAATGTAACGTTTTTTATCAATACTCTTGTATGCACGTTGTTGAAGAATAGAAGGAGGGGTTCCGTCAGTTGAGCTAATAGAATTGAGCCAATCTGTTGTTCTCCATAGGAATTTGATGTCTTGAAGTTTTACCTCTTCATAAGTATTTAATTCTTCGCCCGTCAGTAAAGAATCTCCATTTGAATCAGTATACCTGTATATGATAACCGTATTGCCCACGTCGATAAACTTAATAATCTTGTCGGCAGCTAGGTCAAGTTTCTTATTATTGTTAGAGTCTTCCCGCATGTTTCCTTTGGCGTCGACAAAAAAGGCGTGAACTTGGCCAGACCAGTCTGGCGCAATGATTTCGGCGCTGTTTGCGTCCGTTGGAGGGAAGAACAAGGCTTGATATACCGCTCCCGCTCCACTTCGAGTCTGTGAGGTTACGGCCGCAGCGGTTCCAGACATAAGATTTCGAGTTGCTAGATCGAAAGCGTTGGAAATGGCCATTTCCAACGCTGATCCGTCTTCGCCTTCAAAAAAATTGACCGGCTTTGTTGGTTGCGGATTGTCATAATTTTTGTCGATGACCTCAAATACGGCAGAAACTTCCGTTGTCTGCCATTTGATATTGGGGACTGTGATCTTTTTCCCTTTTGCTGAGACTTTGACTGGCATTGTATCGCCATTTTGATCGCGGAAGGCTCCAAAAATTGCAGCGTGCTGAAGTAGGTGGCTTCCCTTTCCAAAAGCTTGAACGACGTACAGAGTAGATGTTTGAGAGCCTTGTAAATCCTGTGGCCTCAGGTCGTTGCTCCGCATCCATCTTGCTGTGTCAATGACGTATGCTTTTGTATTTGGTTGCAAGTTTTGTCCAGTAATGGGATCTTTGTATGCTCCGCCAACAACAGGATATTCTCCGATAGGAGGAATAAGTTTGTTGTCTCCATAAGGTATGGAATCGCCGAATGTGCTTTCTCCAGGAGTAATCAAGATGACATTTTGTGGCGTGCAATATTCAAGCTTTCCAGAAGATTTGAAGTAAAAAGGATCGCCAAAACTCCCTTTTGTTACATTGAAACTGTCAGATTCATATTTTGGAGCATAGGTCGTTTCAGAAGAACTGGTAATATCCATCTGCATGATATAGCCAGCAACATTGTATAAAGTCTCCGCTAAAGGGGCAGTGCCTCCTAGCGGTTCTTTTGGATCGTCAGAAAAATTATTAATATATTCTTTAATTTTGGCAATGTTGTCGACGCCGTCGTCCATTGGGACAAGTAGTCTGCCACCTTTGTGGTTGTTGCCTGTGCCGAGATCGTAATATCTGAACAATGCTAGTCGTGCTTTTTCTGCGAAGGTGGCATTGCTATCATCTTTCTTTTCAAGGATGCCAATCGGATTTTCTCCTACAGCCTTGATGCGTAATTCAAAATCATGCAGTATCGGAACGTAAGTGTCCTTTCCGTTGACAACAACGATCTTCTCTACGACCATTGTTCTCGTATTAGGTTTTTGTCTCAATAAAATTTTTTCATCTTGTAGTTCAGTAATTCCTAAAGTTGTAAGCGGCAAGTTAATTGCTTCCGTTGTGACTTGTCGGTTAAGGCTGTTTGTCGTCACTACTTCGTAAAATCCATCAACGTATCTTCCGCCAGTCATTACCTTTCGCATTATGTCGATTCGGTGCATTGTTGCCCAATTTAAAAAATTGCCATTCCAACCAGTATTTCCGCTTGTCTCCTTGATGAAGTATCCTTTGTTTCCATCAGTGCCATTGATATATAAATATGTAGAGTTTCTGTCAAAATATCCATAATATCCTTTTGGATCAAGAGCATCGTAAGGTTTGCCGTAATTTTCATATAAATTCTGTTCACTCGTTTTTTCCGTCATTGTGGCATACGCCATACGGTGCATGCTGTTCGACGTGTCAAAAATAATGGTGATTGAAGGCTTGGCAGTCTGTGTGACGGTAAAAGGGGGGCGCCAATTAAAATCTTTTGCTTTGTAGGCGGATACAACAAATGGCATTGCGCACAGGGTGCAGGCAAGTAACGTGATTACTAGCCATGAGGAGGATTTTTTTGGTTTATTATTCATTGAATGCTCCTTTTTTAAACACATAAACATGCCTGCGCATGGTAAAGAGTATCATGTATGTTTACATAAGTGGTCTGTCACGCCAGGCAAGGTCAACTTCGGCGCGACTGTTTCGCTTGCCTTCATTGTGTGATCTGATGAGAAAAATGGGGGCAAGGCTTTTGCTGAGAGATGCACCTGGTGATATGTAATCATTGTACTGGATGCTGTGAGGGGCATCAACGTAATCAAGTAGCCCGGCTCTTACATGTGTGCCTTTTAAGGTGCTCTTGAAAAGAGTGTAGTCGCTTGGTGAGAAAATAGTGCTATTATACCACAATTTTGCATCATCCTCGAGAATGGTGGTATTTCCATTGTTCAACAATTCCTTGGTAAGTTCTCTGCCGATATTTACGCCCGAATCAGCATGAAAAAAAGCTTCTTTTGCATCCCTGTCGTTGGCAGCCATAAAAATGTTGAGGTCTGCGACCTCAAGTGCTGTAAGCCCAAGAGCTCCCAAGATGGCCAGAACGATCAATGCTATGACCAAGGCCGATCCCTTTACGTTGCGTTTCGATACTCTAGTTTCTACAGAAATCGTATACATAGCTTGTCCTGGCTGGCAATCCTTTGTTATTCCATGTTACAGTACATGTCATTTCTTTACAATAATCAAAAGGAGTGGCATTTTGAACAATGCAGTTCATTGTGTAATTGACGCCATCCACTGTTTCCGTAATTGGTGAGCTAAGAGTTTCTATTTGCCCAAAGCTGACATCTGAGTATTGTTTATGGCTTTCCTTTTCAAAAAATTCTTCAACCATCATGCTCGCTTTTGTGAGGTAGTAAGCCCTGCTGTCTTGGATTGTCGATTTGGCAATCATGCTCGAAACTGCGAGCAGGCCGACTGCAAGGATGGCTGTCGCTATCAAAACTTCTACCAATGTAAGTCCTTTTTGGGTACTGTTGCTAAATGAATCCATCATGGCCTCTTGATTAGAAATCCAGATTTCTCAGCCACACGCGGGTATGCATGTTTCTGCTGGTTATGCCCAGGGCTGACCTTTCTGGCGATGGTATTGCGGTGGCGTTAATCTCGATCATGCGGATGTTGCTGATGGTTGAGGCGTTGACGGGAGAGGCTACAATCGTTTCGTCCTCATCAAAGTAGGTAAAAATGAGATTGCTAATATTGCTTGCTGCAATTTCCCATGTATCGTTTTCAGAGTTGTATAAAAGGATTTGGTTTTGATTGTTTCTCCTGTACGCGATATGAACTGTTGCGCTTTCTTCCGAAGTACCGCCCCGTGTACAGTATACTGATGTTTCAGTAGTGTCCGTTCCGTTTGTCCCAGATTCTTTCATTCCAAATATTTTATCTTGATTAAGTGGTGTATATCCACACATCCGTAGGTCGTCTGATATTATTACTAGAGAAGTTAGCAATTCTTGCTGCATCATTGTTGTTTCTTCTTGTTTCGCGGCCATGAGATTGTGAACGCGGAACAAGTTGTAAATTCCGGTGATGATGATGCCCATCATGACCATGGCCACCAGAATTTCCACCAAGGTCATGCCGGACTGATTGTGCCGTTCAGGCATGTGAAAATCTCCTCTTAATTGGTCGCTTTTGTCATAATGCTGCCTGAAGTCCGTATCGTGACGCTCAAGATCTTTTCGGCGCTGTTTTTGATATCGAGAGTTTGAGTAGGAGTAGCGCGTCCTCGGCTATTGAAAGTAGTAGCGTAATCAGCTTCGAGTTGAACGCTACCTTTCAAACTGGATAGATTAAACTGTCTCAAGAGCGTGTTTGGAGCGTCGGCGAGACGAACTTCGCAAGAATTGTCAGTGCAGTTGAAAGTTACTGGCGCGTTCCGTTTGATGGCTTCAACTCTGGCGCTCTGGCACATGCTGACAATAGTTCTTGCCGCACGCTTCAAGTTGGCTTGAGGTATCCATTTCATCAGCGCAGTTCCCGAAATGCCTGCCAGAATCGCGATGACTGCTAATGTGACCAACAACTCCGCCAAAGAAAATCCCTTTGGCTGGTTGCGTGTATGTTGATGATTCAACCTAGGAGCTTTGATTTTCATAATTTTGATAGCTATCTTATATTTCAGGTGATTTGAAATAATGCTTCTTGAGTTACGAAATTTTGTCTTTTTTTGTCCTGATTATGTCACTTGGGATTTAAAGATTCTGGCTCCTTTCGCCGTTTCGGTGCGACTTTTGTTGAAACTCATTTTCTCATCAAAGACTTGGTGAGTGCAAATAATACTTATTTTTTTGATCTTTTTTTAATCATAAACCCGTATCTTTTTGTTGTCAAAGACTCCTTGTTTATCTCGTCTGCTCAAGTATTATATTATGAGCAGAAACTGTGCCGGTATTGGGGGTGTGGCGAGTTAATTCGTTATTTTGTAGGCTTAGAGATCGGAAATAGAGGCGAAGTCCTGTATTATGTTATGTTGTGTGATTAAGGACACGCTACGCAGTGGCGCTGAATCGTGTAGATGTGATTTTTGCCTAGGAAACGAATATCCGTGAGTTTCAGAAGCTTGAGTTACCAGCGAACTCTCCAATCGCTACATATGAAGATAAGAAATATCTCGCTCCGCCGCCTACGCTGCTTGATGGAGTTGTCCCTAAAATTTGCACGTGTCTTCAGGTGGAAACAGAGGTGCTCCCCAATCGTTGGACAGGGGATCGCCGTTATTAAGCTTGAGATTTCTCTTCAGGCCGCCTTTTGCAGGTTGTCCTGGTAGAATTGACCGGGAGTCTTATCCATCAGGCTGCTATGAGGCCTGACCGTGTTATAGAACTCCAGCCACTTGCCAATGCCGGCTCTGGCCTCTGAGCCTGTCTCGTAGGCGTTGAGGTACACGTTTTCATATTTCAATGATCGCCAAAGTCGTTCGATAAATACATTGTCCATCCAGCGACCGCGGCCATCCATGGATATGCGGCTCCCTCTCTCCTGCAAGACCTTGATGAAGGCATAGCTGGTAAACTGGCTGCCCTGATCAGTGTTGAATATCTCCGGAGGGCCATACTTATCCAAGGCCTCTTCAAGGGCAGCAACGCAAAAGTCCGTATCCATGCTGTTGGAGAGCCGCCAGGACAGAACGGCCCGACTATGCCAGTCCATGATCGCCACCAAGTACAGGAAGCCTTTACGCATGGGAATATACGTGATGTCGGTGCACCAGGCCTGATTACTTTTTTCGATCACAACATCCCGTAATAAATAGGGGTATTTCTTGTGCATGGGGTTTTGAATGCTGGTTCGAGGCTTCTGATACACAGCCATGATGCCCATGAGGCGCATGAGCCGCCGAACCCGCTTATCTCCCACGCAATGCCCCAATGACCTAAGATGGCGACGCATTTGCCTCACGCCAAAGAAAGGCCACTCCATGAATATTCGATCTATTTCCTGCATCAGCATGAGATTACAGGAAGATTCTTCTTTGGCTTTGTAGTAGTACGTCGCTCGATTTAAGCCAAGCAACATACACTCACGGTTGATACTAAGCGCCGTGTGCTCTGGCTCAATCTTCTCTCGCCTGCGGGAAGCACTTAACGGCCGCAGGCTTTGACTAAAAAAATCACGTTCCACCGTTAACTGGCCAATTTTAGCGTGCAAATCATGGAGTTGTTTCTCAGCGTTCACGTCTTTGCTCGTTTTTGCACCGGAAAAAATTTCGGCTGCTTCGCTTTTGAGCTGCTTGAGCCATTTATTGATCAGCGTTTGATGCACTCCATGTTCGGCGCTGAGCTGGGCGATGGTTTTCTCTCCCGAAAGGGCCGCGAGGGCGACTTTCGCTTTGAACGCCGGGGCGTGATTTTTCCGTTTGGACATGATGATTCTCCTTGTGTGAGGTTAAGCTATCATACCTGTCCAAATTTTGGGGAGCACCTCTAACCCCACTAGGCCGCACACCTTCCAACAGAAATAATTAGAGAGCAGGGAATGACCAAGTGGATGAGACGGAAGCACTCAGCAGAATTCAAGGTCAAGGTGGTGTTGGTGGCGATGGCGGGTGACAAGACGCTTGCTGAGCTCGCATCGCGTTTTGAGTTGAACCAGATTACCGAATGGAAGCGGCAATTCAGCGAGCGAGCCGCCGCAGTCTTCGGTGAATCGGTCGATAGTGAACAGGCGGTGAATTTGACGGTCTTACATGCAAAGATCGGTCAACTGACGTTGAAAAATACTTTTTTAGAAAGGTGTATTCAGCAAGGTAAAACTGCAGAAAGCAAATGGATGATTCGCAATGACCTCAAGGTTCAAAACCATCGCCTGATCAAACTGGTCAGGATACGTCGTGGGTGCGTTTACTCTCAGCTGAGATCTGTTGGAGAGACGTTCTCCACGGTTCAAGTTTTTACGTATTGCCGACAGAAGTGTCCGGGTGTTGTTCATTTTTAAGTAAGGCGAACGGTGTTATCGTGCCGCAGCCATGTCTCAATCATAGCTCTTTGCTCGGTCTGAGAGCGGAACCATTCTATCAGCAGATACGCATTGCGAAATTTGCCATCAAAATTCTCGTTAGAACAGTTCTGACATGGCGGGTGATCGTACTCATTCCGTATTCTTTCGCCAAAATAGGCTGCCGGATTTGAAGGGTATGGGCGTGTCGATCTGGGTGTTTGTGAGATCGCCGGTGTTTGACTGGGTGAAGGCGGTTGCTGTTTGTTTTTCGCCAATGTGCAGCGTCGGCCTTGCGGCCAGGCCTGGGCCGAGTTCGACGAAGGTGGGGAAGTTATCGCTCGTGTGCTTTAGCGAGGGCCAGAAATACGGGGTGCCCGTTTTGTAGTAGAGCGCCCAAAGCCGGCTTGATCCTGCTGAAGAGCAGGCTTCGCTCGTTGGGATGTAGCTTGTGAAAACGACGGATCCTCCAAGAACGGCGGCCGGACTCAGAATCCTTTCGGTCGCAGCCGTGAATGTGTGTTTCCAGCCTGAAGCTGAATCCATGCTGCTGCGTAGCCATGCCCAGTCCCTAGTGGAATTCGAGTCCGTGTTTGTCTGAATTATCCCGACGCAGTTTTCAGAAAATTCTCCTTCGCCGCAGGTGCCTTTTGTCACGGCGATCTTGTTGCTTTCGAAGAGGTTGTGGCTCGCGATAGTTTCCCAGCTTTTTACTCCGTCAGTTTCCGGTTCCCTGATTCCATAAAAACTCATAGGCGAAGATTGAGGAATGTCGGCGCGGTTCAGGAAGCTCCCGGTTCCAAAGAATATCCAGAGTCTGTTGGCCTCGTCCAATGCCGTCGTCGGGGCCGCGCTTACGGGACCTGCGGCGTCGATGAGCGTCGAGGTTGCCCAGTCCCAGGGCTCTTTGTTTCCGGTTTGAAGCCTGTGCACTCTTCCGGCCGCTGCGCTTTGATCCCCGCCCACCGTTCCGTAATAGAGAATGTCAGTCTTGAATTTTCCGGCTTCGCTATTGGGCCCGATATCCAGATCCAGACAAATGGGATCACTGATGAATGAGTTCTCTTCCGCGAAGGCAAAAGGTTTGGGTGTCGCCGAGATCAAACCATCGCTGTCCACGGTTTTGACGGTTTTTTCCGTGTACAGCGCGCTGAGATCCAGGACGAAGAGCTTGCCTGGCTGGCCGCTGGTCTCGGCCCCGAGCTTTGAGCGGTCGGCTCGTCCCGTAGAATCGGCCGGGCCGGAGCCGAAGACCATGTACCATCTGTTCTGGTCCGCAGTGCTTGCATTGGGGCTGCTCATGGGCATGACCGCAGGAGCGCAGGTCGTGAATCCCTGTCCGGGCAGGGATATTTCAGCCAGCACGTTTGGCGGTGATTCCGGGTCGGTGATATCCATGATCAGGTAGGCTGAGGTCATCGTTCGGTCGATGTCCGCATTCAGGCCATTGCCGTCGGTTTTGTCGATGTCCGCCTGTATCGCCGCTCCGCCGAGACGCATGCCCGCGACCAATATGGTTCCCCAACCGCCGGGGTAGGTGGTTTCGTCCACCGGCGTGACCCCGTCGGACATGAAAAAAATCCGGGCATCGAAAATTTTGGGCGTAAGGTCCATGTAGGCGACATGAAGCTTCTCGCCGTAGTCAGGGTTCATGAGCCATTTGAGATGTGGCAGAAGATTGTAGGGAACGTAGGCCCAGAGTTCCATGCCCAGTGGAAATTGCGTTTGCGCGTCCCGCGCCAAGTCAAAGCTTCCGGTCTTGCTGTTCCAGAATCCGCCGTTGAAAGCGTGCAGCATGCCGTCATTGGCCCCGGCATAAATGACCTGACGGCGGTCCAGGTATTTTTTCAGGAATTTTTCGTAGCTCTTGTCATTATATATGAGGTGGTAGTTCTCGGCGGGTTGCCCTACCACGCGGGGCGAAGAGGAGACGATGTCGCCCAGTCTCCAGATGGTATTGCCGTGTCTGCGGCTTCGCGCCGTATCGGCAATTCCTTCGATGGTCGCGTTGCCGATTTCTGCTCCGCGAATGAAGTCAACCTGCCGCTTGGCCAGAGTTGCCTGCAAATTGGAGAAGCCGGATGGATTGTCTTGCCGCAAGGCATTGATCGCATCCTGGCGCGGATCGAAAAGATCAAACCCGATCATCCCCGATGCCGACTCGTACAGAGTCAGAGAATTGTGAAAAAATTCCGGAGAATTGAGAGTTTTTTCCATAGGCGTGGCGGGGAGTTCGAAGTGCTGGATTTCACCGGCGCCTGCATCCGCGATCATGTCCTGATTCTTGTCCGTGAAGGTCATGATGTATCGGTTGGGCGTCACGCTGGCATAACGTCCACGTTGCGTCACCACTTGCTGGTCGGTCAGGCTGTTGAGCCATGTGCTTGATGACCAAAGAAATTCAATGTCCCCGATGTTGCCAAGCGCTGTGGCGTTTCTTTCTCCTGTATCGATTACCCCGTCGCCATTGGCATCGACATGGGCATGGATCAGATCTTCGCCAAATTCGATGATCCTGTCGCTGGTTGGGTCCAGGCGCTGGTTGGCGTTGGTGTCCTCGCGCAGATTGCCTTGGGCGTCGATCAGGAAGGCATGCACCTGTCCTGCCCACCAAGGCGCGATTTTGTCTGTTCGGCTCGGAGGAAAAAAGATGGCCTGATAGGCAGCCCCCTCTCCGCTGCGCGCGTGGGATGCAATGGCCGTGGCCGCGCCGGATGCAATACTCCCTGTGCTCAATTGAAGGGCGCGGGTGATTTGTGTTTCCAGGTTTCGCCCGGACCTCGCCGTGAAAAAGTTGTCAGGCAGTCCGTCGCAGTTGACGTCGAATTCCGTCTGAAGAGAGGGCAGCAGGTCGCCATCCAGATCGTTGAATTTTCCATGGCGGGCGGCATCCTTTATAAGATAGCCGCCATCTTCACCAAGGCAGACCGCGTAAAAATCCCAATTCTGAACGCCGTCCATGCCGGGCTCGGGGCGCAAATCCGTCGTGTGCCCTGTGTAGGCGACATCGATGAGGAACGTGCTTCCGTTTGCGGGCAGCCCATAGTCTTCATCGGGGCGGGGGCGCGGCACAATGTTTTTCAAAAAGGCAGGGATGTTCTGATCCTGTGAACTTTTCCCGGCAGTCACCAGGATGACGTTTTGTTTTGAGCATGGCACGTTTTGTCCATGGGACGGATGGTGGAATGGATCCGGGACTTGAAGCCCGCTCTGGCCGTTCTGGCCGAGATAACCAAGTACCTCATGGAGCGCCGTCGCCAGCGGAGCCCACCCCGTCGGCCGGACATTGTTTATTGTAATGATCATGTCATTGAAGCTTGCCTCGTCTTCGCTCATGGGCTGCAGGATTCTGCTCGCTCCACCGAACGCGAAAAGAGCAATGCGCGCCTTGTTCCTGATGGAATGGAGCAGCGCCCTGTCCGGTTCAACTTTGACGCGAAGTGCGTATGCCGTTCCGGCATCGGGTCCAGACACGAGCATCATGTCGTTGTCATCCCGCTGCGTCATGGTGAGTTGGCGGTGATGGGGTGTCATGTGCGCGATTCGTCCTTCAAGATCGCTTTTGGGAATCGTGTCGTCGTATTCAAGGTGCTGCGCTTTGCCTTGAGTGTCTGGTGCCTCCATTTCAAGGCAGCCGTTTTTGGGATTGTATTTCCCGCCAGTCATCAGTTTGCGCGCGAGATCCATGCGCCGCATCGTTGCCCAGTTCAGAAAATTTCCGTTCCATCGTCCTGTATCGTTGTTTGGATAAAAATGGGGCGCGGCCGCGCCTGCGTCATAATTGTAGTACGATCTGGAATCGAAATATCCGTAATATTCGTCTGTTGAGTTGAACGGCCCGTCATAAGCCCGCTCAAGCATGTTTGCCGAAGTATCCAGGACGAAGGTCACTGAGGGTTTTTCCTCCGTGGCCAGAAATGGAGGAACCCAATGAAAATCGCTGGCTTGGAAGGGGGCGCCCTTTGCCGGGAAAAGCAGGCACGCCGTAATGATCAGCAAAAATAATTTTTTCACGGCAGGCATCCCTCTGCTGCTTAATGGTTTATGTGCCACCAACCCAGATCCACTTCGGCCGCGCTGCCGCGCAAACCTTGTCTGTGCGAGCGGACAAGATAGGTGGCAAAGGTGCCGCCCAAGGCCGCTCCCCTGCCGGTGCTTTCGTATCCCGAGGCCATCTGCATGGCGCTGCCCGGAACAATGCCCGTCGCAATGAGCCCGGCCCGGACATGAGTGGCCGCAGCCCCGTGCCGGTGCCATTTGACGGGATAATCATCGGGGTTGAAGGAAGTCTTGTTTTCCCAGACCGAGGCATTGGTGGCGGAGGTTCCATCATCGTAGAATGTCGAATTCGCGGCGGCGATGGCTCTTTCCAGAAATTCGTGCCCTGCGTTTACGCCCGCTTCCGCCAGGAAAAAGGCGCTTTTGGAGTCGCGGTCATTGGCGGCGATCAGGCTGTTCAGATGCGCGGTCTCATGGGCCGCGAGTCCAAGGACTCCAAGCAGGGCAAGGGTGACGATGGCCAGGATGAAGACCATGCCGGATTCGTGTCCGCCGGATCTAGAATTTTGGAGATAAAACATGAATGTATCGGACGGTTGAGTGATGTCCCTTGTTGTTAAAGGACAGATCACAGGTCATTTGCCTGCACCTTTCCACGGGAGTGTCGTCGGTCAGGGCGCAGGTCATGAAAAATTGGATGCCGTCTATGACGGTGCTTGCGTTCATGGCCGTGAGGGCGCGGAACGCTTGGGGCGAATATTGCGCGCGGGTCGCTCTTTCCAGAACTTCCTCGACCAGCAGGCTGCCCCGGGAGGCATAGTAGGCGCGGCTATCCTGGATGGCGGCGCGGCTGATCAGGGTTGCGACGGCCATCAGTCCGACGCCCAAAATGGCAGTGGCAACCAGAACTTCGATCAAGGTGAAGCCCTGGCTGCGGCGTTTTTTTCGAATGATGCCGTTCATGGCTTTCGGAATGGCGATCCGATCATGGTGCAAGGGCTTGGCGGCGCGAAAATTGGGCCTGTGCATTTTCCCGGCTACTCCGTCACCACGCTGCCCGAAGGCCGCACGATCACCGAACGGGACAGTCCGGCGCTGTTGTGGATGATGATCGTCCCGGCCATGGAGGCTCGGCCCCGATCGTTGAAATGGGTCGTGTAGGATTTTTCAAGGAAGTGCTGATGTTTCAACTCGGTGAGATTGAAGCGCCGCAGCAGCGAATTGTCTTTCTTGATTCTGACTTCGCATGTGTTCTGCCCCTTGTCGCATTGGAGGCGGATCTGCTCGTTTCGTTTGATGGCTTCGAATCTGGCGTGTCTGCACATGGAGACAATGGTCCTGGTTGCACGGTTCATGCTCGCTTCCGGTAATAGTCCAAGAAGCGTCGTGCCCGAAACGGCCGAGAGCACGGCCACGATGGCCAGGACAACCAGGGCTTCGACCAGGCTGAAGCCCGAACAGTATTCAGGATGCAGGCCTTTCTGCGCGGTCAGTTGTTGTACTGCGGGCATTGCCGGGTCAGTATGATCGGTCATGGGATGCTGCTCGAAGCGACGACAGCCAGGTCCGCATTCACGGAGTCGGTATTGAAGGGATTCCTTCTGTCCGTTCCGAGATTTCTGCACCACACCATCGTAGACATGGTGCGATTGCCTATCTTGAGGCTTGCGCGCAAAGGCGAGGGTATGGCCGTGATTGCAACCTTGACGCCGCGAATGATCCCGGGGTTTGCTTGCGGATCGGGGATGGCAGCGCCTTCGGCGTTGAAATAGGTGAAGCGCAGGTCGCCGATGTTGGTGCTGATCGGCTGCCAATGTACGGCGCCCGTGTCGTATTTGCGTAGCACGTTGTCGGGGACTGCTTTTGCGGAGCCGTCATTGGTGACATTGAGCCTGAAGCCCGAGTGTTCGCGAAGACTTCCGCTTCCACTTTCGTTCAAGATTCCGTCGTTGTTCCAGTCCCGGCTGCAATAGACGGCTGTCTGGTTCGTGGCTCGCCCGTAATCCGGCGCGCCCGCCTGCGGCCTGTGTAGAAAGCCGAACCCTGGCGTCCCTTGCGCCGAGTAGCCGCACATGCGCAGCTCTTCCGAGATGAGCGACATGGCGGACAGCAGCTCCTGCTGCATGAGGCTTGTCTGCTCCTGTTTTGCGGCGATGCGTCGGTGTGTTTGAAAAATGGAATGGATGGCGCCCACGACAAGGCCCGAGATGGCCATGGCGACCAGGACTTCGATGAGAGTCATGCCGGATTGGCCGAGGAGACCTTGTTTGTTTTTGATCATGCATCGTACCTTTGAACACGACGGAATGTTGTTCAAAATCGAATGCACGATAGGCTGTGAATACCAATAATCCAATAATGGTAAGAACTAGTATTGAAGGCTTGAAAGGTTGGTAGGGCTGGGGGGCAAAAAAAATGCGGTCTGGGCATCCTCTGCCCAGACCGCGCTTTTCTTGCCGTACGTGACAGCTATTTGTCCACGACCGCGCAATCGGGATTGGGACACCACCATTCCTCGCCTTCGCCGGTGATGGCCTTCACTTCATTTGATTCAAGCATGGCGGCTGTATGTGAATCCAGCTCCTTGCATTTGCGGCCGGTAAGTTTTTTCTTGGTGTCGCCGGCCAGGGGCAGGATATTTTCCTGTTTGTCCGTCATGGTGGACCTCCTTTGGTTGTTTCCGTCAATATACCCGTGAGCGCCGTGACTGACAACAACCAGACCGGGGCAGTGCCCCACGGGAGCGCGAGTCGGCCATCCTGAACACGTCGCAAGGCCGTCCGCTCTTGTTTGAGTCTTCTTGAAGTTTCGGATATATCGGCGAAATGGAGATAATCGATCCTCGGATATTGATCGGGCTTTCAACGACTTGTCGCGTGGGCCGCGCTGTGGGCTCCGGCGGGATTGCGCGGTGAATGCCGAAAAAATCGTTCTGGTCGCGGATGCCGATCAGGCCCGGCGGCAAGCCCTCATCGACCTGCTGGCAGCGGACGATTACGTTGTTCCGGTCGCGTCCGATGGCGAAGAGGCGCTGCTCAAGCTTGAGGGCGGGCAAATCGATCTGGTGATCGCCGAAGAGGACATTCCGGGTATGACCGGCAGAGAGCTCCTGTGGGAGTGCGTCCGGCGCTGGCCGGGCCTGCCGTTCATCATGCTGACCGGCAGTGGAACGGTGCGAGGCGCCGTCGCGGCCATCAAGGACGGGGCTACGGATTATCTGACAAGGCCCGTGGACGGGCAGGAACTGCTCCGGGGAATTGCCCGGATTTTGGCCGCAAGTGGAGGGCGCACCTGGGCGAGCAGTGGCAATCTGCTGACCGAGGAGCTTTGGGGCGGAAAAAGCCCTTCCATGCAACGCCTCTGCAAGTTGATCGAGCGGGTGGCCCCGACGGAGGCCACGATCCTGCTTCTGGGCGAGAGCGGCACGGGCAAGGAAAAGATCGCCGGGCTTCTGCATCGCCTGAGCCAGCGCTCGCGGGGTCCGCTCGTGATCGTCGATTGCGGTTCAACTCCCTCCACCCTGCTTGAGAGCGAGCTGTTCGGACATGCCAAGGGCTCGTTCACCAATGCCTACAAGGACAAGAAGGGGCTCGTGGCCGAGGCGCATGGCGGAACCCTGTTCCTTGACGAGATAGGCAACATCTCATCGGAAATGCAGCTTCGTCTTTTACGTTTCCTGCAGGAACGAAAAATCCGGCGGGTTGGCGATCTGGCCGAGACCGCCGTCAATTGCCGCGTCATCGCCGCGACCAACGCGGACCTGGCCGAGTTGGTGCGCAGCGGCGAATTTCGCGAGGACCTGTACTACCGGCTCAAGGTCATCACCATTCAGGTGCCCCCCCTGCGCGAGCGCAAGGCCGACATCCCCGTTCTGGCCGAACGTTTTCTCCAACTCTTCGCCGAGGACGGGCCTTTGTCCCGTCTTGACGCAGAAGTGGCCGAGGCCATTCTCGACTACCCCTGGCCCGGCAATGTGCGTGAGCTGCGCAACATGCTGGAAGCCGCGGTCATTTTGTCCTCTGACGGGCTTATCCGGCTGGAGGACATGCAGTTCGAGGACAGCTTCGATGACACGCCCCTGCCCGGCAATCTTCTTTCCCTGGCCGGAAGCGAGAAGCAGGTGGTTCTGAACGCCCTTGAGCGAAGCTCCTGGGTGGTCAAGGACGCCGCCGATCTGCTCGGGGTCAGCCGTCGGACCATGCACTACAAGATTAAAAAATTTCAGATTGATACGGCAAAACGTTCTGCCTGAGCGAGAGTTGCGGCTCCCGGTATTTTTTCATTTGTCATCCCGCCCACAGTGATTAGCAGGGGAAAAGACACTTGAAGCTGGAGGTGCCTATGAAAAACATGAATACCTTGCTGCACTTTATGCGATATTTTGAACCGCATTGCATAGAAAAGGGTGGAGAGCGCATTTGTTACGTTTCAGCCCTTGAATATCCTGATAAGAATGAAGTACTCGAAGTCTTTGGCGGAAATGGTTTTTTTGCCAGCGGACCAACGGTAGTTGTTCTTAAATATGCAGGGAGAAAGAATGTCGACGGTGACGACCAGTGGTGGTTGTCCGATGAGCAATTACCTGAAACTTTTCCCGTCTGGGAAGCACGTTGAAATATTATCTGATCATGTTTTCCCAGGGGGTAGAATGAGATTTATAATTTTATTTCTTGTAATATCTTTTTTCGTCGCGGTTTCCGGATGTGCTCATTTTGGAAAAAAAGTGGAACCCCCGACGGTAAGACTGGTCAATGTGGTTCCGGCAAGCAGTACTCTCTTTGAACAAAGAGTGGTTTTAACTCTTCGTATAGTCAATCCCAATCCTTTTGCGTTGTCGTGGACCGGTATCAGGGTCAATGCCCGTTTCAACGACATGAATCTTCTGCCGGCCGTGTCTTCGGAAAACGGCCGCGTGGAGGCCTTGAGCGAGGCGGTGTTCAAGGTTGAGGCTTCCGCCTCGACGTTGGATTTGTTGCGTCAGATCATGACCCTGCAGAACGGTCCGGGAAAGCTGACCTACGCCCTGGACGGGGTTTTGTATCAGGGCGGGCTGAGTTCCGGAGGGGTCCCGTTTCTTGCGGAAGGGGCGCTCTGGGATTCTGGAACGGAACTCTAAGGAGGCCTCATGGGAAAATCATTGATTTTGGCCCTTCTGATTTTAGGCTTGTTAGGAGGTAACGTGGCTGCACAGACAAAAGAGGCCGTATTCGCGGGCGGATGTTTCTGGTGTCTTGAAGGACCCTTTGACGCTCTGCCCGGTGTCTTGGGAACAGAGTCGGGATACACGGGCGGACAGCTCCCGAATCCGACCTACGAACAGGTTTCGTCCGGAACCAGCGGGCACATTGAGGCCATGCGGGTGAAATATGATCCGGAGCTGGTCGATTTTGGGAAGCTTCTTGATGTTTTTTGGCGTAACATTGATCCAACCGATGCCGGAGGACAGTTCTGTGATCGCGGTCCGCAGTACAGGTCTGCCGTGTTTTTCGCGGACGAGGCCGAAGAATCCATCGCGCGGGCGTCGAAGGCCGAGCTTGAGGCGGCTCGGGGATTCAAAATCGTAACCGAGATTTTGCCTCGAACTGAATTTTATGCCGCCGAGGAATATCATCAGGATTACTACAAGAAAAATCCCCTGAGGTATCATTTCTATCGCCAAGGCTGTGGCCGCGATCAGCGCCTGCGGCAGCTCTGGGGAGCGGAATCCAAAAAGTAGCCCAGGGACACACCAAAAACGGGAAACAAAACCCGGCCGTTGCAATTCGCAAAGGCCGGGTTTTCTTGTGCACGCGTGGCAGCGCTCTTCAATCTTCCCGGAGTTCGGCTTCGCTCATAAAATTGCGGTCGTAGCGCTCCCAGATGTCCAGCGCGATGCTGAGCGGTTTGACCATCGGCACGGTGTAGGTGTGGAAGCGTTTGGCGTAGAGGGATTCGCGGAACCTGGTCACATGGGTGCACAGCCCGCGTGGGGAAACGATGAAGGGTTTGTCGATGGAGCGCCTGAATTCGACCAGCCGTTCGGCCAGATATTCGGAAAGGTAGGGCACCTGCAGGTAGATGGCGGCCACGATGACGTCGGTGTCCGGGTCATCGGCGATGATCTCCAGCGCACGGATGAGCCTGCGGTCATCGCAGTTGCCCAGAAGATCAAGCGGATTGTTGCCGACGTTGACAAGCATCTGCTCCAGGTCATCGGGGTTCGAGGCCTTGATGTTTTCGCGCAGCAGGTCCTGCAGGCGTCTTCTGGTTTGCGGGGTGAACCGGGCCAACTCCAGGCCTTCGGCCGTGATCTGATCGGCCAGCAACACCGCCGCGCCGCCGCCGACACTGACCACCGCCGTGCGCTTGCCCCTTGCCTTGGGCTGCGTGGTCAGGATGGAAAGCACGTTGACCATGATCTTCGGATCTTCGGTCAGATCCTCGATGAGGTAGAATCCGGCCTGGGAACAACAGGCCCGAAAGGCTTCGTGACTGCCCGCCAGCGATGCGGTGTGGGACATGGTCGCTTCCTTGCCGCCACCCGAGCCGCCCTTGATGATGACCACGGGCTTTTGGGCTGCCACCTGCCGTCCGATTTCCATGAGCTTGAGCCCCTCGGACAGCCCTTCCAGATAGATGGCGATGACCTCGATGCGCTCGTCCTGTCCCATGTGCGCCAGGATCTCCGCCACGCCGACGCTGCTGGAGTTGCCGCAGGATACCCATTTGCCCATGCCTACCCGGTCGGCTTCGAGCATCTCCATGAGCTCCATGCCGATGCCGCCGCTTTGGGAGATGATGCCGATTCCGCCCTGTTCGCGGATGACTCCCGTGCGGTGAGGAGGAATGAACATGGTGTTCACTCCCGAAAAATTGTCGATGATCCCGAGACAGTTGGGGCCGATGTAGCTGACTCCGTACTCCAGGCTGAGGTTGCGCAGCCTCTCTTCAAGCTCCCGCCGTCCGGATTCGGCAAAGCCGTCGCTGATGATGATGGCGCCTTTGCCTCCGGCCACGCAGAATTTCTCGAATTCGCGGACAACCGTTTCCGAGTTGATGACGAATACCGCCAACTCGGGCACCTCGGGCAGGCTTTCAAGGCTTGGGTAGCAACGCATGCCATGCAGCGAGGCCGTGCGCGGGTTGATGGGATAGATGCGGTCCAGGCGGCGCAGGTTTTGGAGTACGATGCCGCCCACCGTGCCGGTGTTGGAGGCGCCGTACAAAACCACGGACTTTGGATTGAAGATTGTATGCAGGCTGCTCATTTTTTGCGGCGAGACATCGGTCTGACGGGGGTAATGGACCGGTTCGCCGGCAATGAGGCGGGCATCGACAATGGCGAAGCCCTCTTCGTAGACGATGACGGGATTCAGATCGAGCTCATGGATTTCGGGGTGTTCGGCCATGAATCGCGACACGTTCACGGCCAGTCGGATGACGGCCTGTTTGTCCAGGGCCGGTCCGCGAAAGCCGTCCAGAATGCGCCCGGCGCGGGTCCTGTCCAGCATGGCCATGACCTCGCCTTCCTCCAGAATGCCGATGCCTGGTGCCACATCGCCCAGCAGTTCGACAAAACGCCCGCCGGATCCGATCATGGTCATGGGGCCGAAACTGACGTCCTGGGTGGCGCCGATGAGCACCTCAAGACCTGGCCTAACCATGGGCTGGATCAGGATGCCGTCGATTTCCGTCACTCCGGCGGCGCGGACGTTGTCCATGAGTCGGGCGTATCCGGCTTCAAGCTCGGTCTGATCCTTGAGGCTCAGGAGCACGCAGCCCAGATCGGTCTTGTGGATGATCTGGCTAGAGACCGTTTTCATGGCCACCGGGAAACCGAGTTCCCGGGCGGCGTCCACTGCCTGTTCCAGTGTACGGATCATGCGGCCCAGAACGGGGATGTCGTAAGCATCCAGTAGGGTTCGGCTTTGTTCAAATCCAAGCTGTATCGGTTCCATGGGGGCTCCTGAGGTGCTGGTGTAGTTTTCGATTTTCATCATGAGGGGCGCGGCGTTTTTTTGCAAGAAGGTCCTGGGAGTGACTGGGGGGGACGGGGTGTGGCCGGGAGTGCGGCGGGTCGGGTTGGCCCGGTCAGGCCGCCTCGAAACTCCCTCGCGGGCCTCGTACGGCGGAATCGTTGGGTGCAGGTCGCGCGAGCGAGGCGATGCGGCCAGCAACGATTTCGCCAACGATGCCAGGCTCGGTCAGACAGTCGAGGCCGCCTGACCGAGCCAGCCCGACCCGCCACGGCACTGCGATGCTGTAAATTTCCGGAAGAACACTGTGAAATCCACGCGGCACGTTTATGCTTCGGTCCTTCGGCATCACGACGTGTCATCCCCGCGCAGGCGGGGATCCATCCGGTGTTGGTGTGAAGGGCGCGGTTTTTTGTTTGTTTAGAGCGCGGCGTGGCGGGTTGGCTTGGGCAAGGCTTCCGTTGAAATTACGGGAAACGTGCCGATAATCAAGATATTGTGCGAAATAGCGCTCCTTTGGCGAAAAAAACGCCGGACTCCCTTGACCTTGGCTTCGCTTGGGGGAAGAAGGGCGGCAAGGTTTTTATATTTTTTGCTTCGAATGAGTACAGACCGAACATGCCTGCAACAGCTTACTCGCGGAGGACTTTCATGAGCATGGAGATTCTTGAACTGGTCAAGCGGCGGGATCCGGGCGAAGTGGAATTTCATCAGGCCGTGACGGAGGTCATGGAGTCCATCGAACCGGCGCTTGAGCGCAATCCCGAGTATCGCCGGGCGGGGATTGTCGAACGCATGGTCGAGCCGGAGCGCGCCGTCATCTTCCGGGTTCCGTGGGTTGACGATCACGGAGATGTCCACGTCAATCGCGGGTTCCGGGTTCAGATGAACAGTGCCATCGGGCCCTACAAGGGCGGCATCCGTTTCCACCCTTCCGTCAATCTCGGCATTCTCAAATTTCTGGCCTTTGAGCAGGTCTTCAAGAATTCCCTGACCACTCTGCCCATGGGCGGGGGCAAGGGCGGCGCGGATTTCGATCCAAAGGGCAAGTCCGACAACGAGGTGCAGCGATTCTGCCAGAGCTTCATGCTCGAACTCTTCCGGCATATCGGGCCGAACACGGATGTGCCCGCCGGAGATATCGGCGTGGGCGCGCGCGAAGTGGGTTTCATGTTCGGCATGTACAAGAAGCTCAAAAATGAATTCACGGGCGTGCTGACCGGCAAGGGCGCATCCTGGGGCGGCAGCCTGGTCCGGCCCGAGGCCACGGGTTACGGTGCGGTCTATTTCGCGGGCGAGATGCTCGCGGCCCAAGGGAAGACGCTGGAGGGAACACGCAGTCTGGTTTCCGGATCGGGCAACGTGGCCCAGTACACCATGGAAAAGTTGTTGCAGCTGGGTAGCTCCCCGATCACGTTTTCGGATTCGTCGGGCTACATCTACGACGAAGCCGGAGTCACGCCCGAGAAGCTCGCCTTTATCAAGCACCTCAAGAATGTGCGCCGGGGTCGGGTGCGTGAGTACGTGGATGCGTATCCCGAGGCCGTCTTCACTCCGGCGGACTATGGGCTTGGGTACAATCCGCTCTGGGCGCACAAGGCCGAATGCGCATTCCCATGCGCGACACAGAACGAAATAGGCAGGCTCGATGCGGAAAACATGGTGGCGGGTGGCGTACGGGTCGTGACCGAGGGCGCGAACATGCCGACCTCGCACGAGGGCGTGCATATCTTCCTGGACAATGGCGTGCTCTTTGGCCCCGGCAAGGCCGCCAACGCTGGCGGGGTCTCGGTCTCGGGCCTGGAGATGACCCAGAACAGCATGCGCCTGAGCTGGACCCGGCAGGAAGTGGACGACAGGCTGAAGCTGATCATGAAGACCATCCACAAGGTCTGCATGGACACCGCGGCGGTCTACGGCAAACCCCTCAATTATGTCGTGGGTGCCAATATCGCCGGATTCGTGAAAGTGGCCGACGCCATGCTGGATCAGGGTGTGGTCTGATGTAGGCGGAAAATTGCTTGATTTGTTCGTTGCGGCTGATCCTCTAAAGAGGGTCAGCCGTTTGTTTCTCAGGTATGGTTTCAAGGTGGATTTTGTGGAGAAGTTCGTTTGTTGCGTTGCCTCTGTACGTGCCGGTTATAGGAGCGGTCAGCTCCGGTTCGGAGGCGGCGCAGAGGGCAAGATGGCCTCCGACGACCGTAAGTCCGAGAGTGGGATCGTAGCCGCGCCAGCCCGCTCCGGGGAGATAGACTTCCGGATACGCGTGCAGGTCGCGCTCGGTTTGACCGGGGTCGCCGATCTGGTAGCCGGAGACGTACCGGGCGGGGATCCCCGCCCCCCGGCAGACCTCCATGAAGACGAGGCTGACATCGCGGCAAGCGCCGCGGCCATGCAGCAGCGTGGTCTCCGTGGTAAAGATGCCTGGTTCGAGTCGGGGGATGATTGTAATGTTCTGATAGATCCAGGCATTGAGGCGGTTCAAGAATTGGATGCTGTCGCCACCTGCCTCGGCCATGAATTTCCTGGCAAGGCCGCGCGTTGAAGGGCTGCCGGACCCAAGAGACGGCAGCAGGGCTTCGCGTTCAAGGGCGGGTAGATCAAGAGGGAGTGTGAATGCGCACGGGTGCAGCAGATAGTCGAAGGGGTTGTCGCGCAGAGTTCGAGCCGTGAATTCCGTACGGATCAGCAGTTCCTCCCACATGCCCTCAAACCACAGCCAGTGGGCGGCGTTGCCGCACGCATCAAGGATTTCGCACTGGCCAGCCGGATCGGGGCTGACCTTGAGGCTGAAATCTTCAAGCATCTGCCCGGCATCTTGCCGGGGCTTGAGCCGGATCAGATGCGGCTCAAGGAAGACGGGCCCGCTGAAGCGATAACTGGTTTCGTGCTCCACCCGGATGCGCATCGCTCAATCCTCGGTTTTGGAGTGCAGCTTGCGGCTGCTGGGGGAAAGGCTGGCCGCGATGGCATCGATCCATTCCGAAGGCAGCGCGTGGACGCCCGCGCGCAGGCGCTCCTGCCACCAGGTGGAGATGTGCGCCAGATCATTCTGCTCGAAGCGGTGTTCGATGAGCGAAAAGGATCCCTTGGAATAGACCACTACATCAAGGGGGAAATCCACGTCGGCGGCGCTGATGCGAGTCGAATCGAAAGCCAGACAGCCGACCTTGAGGGCAAAATGGATGGAGTCCGCGTGCTTGAGGGTGCGATCAAGGACCGGCTTGCCGTACCCGGTTTCTCCAATGATATGGTAGGGCGTGCCGGAGGTGATCTCCACCCAGTTGCCCTGTGGGTAGATCAGGAACAGCTTGTGCGTGGCGTCGGCCGAGAACTGTCCGCCCATGATGGTGTGGATGTTGAACTGCAGCCCCGAGGCGTCGAGATATTCCTTGTCTTCCTTGGCCACGCGCCGGACGAGGTCGGCAAAGAGGTTTACGGCCTTGTAGAGCTTGTCCGGAGGCGGCCCGGATTCCAGCGCCTCCTCGAAGTAGGTGGCCACCTTGTCACGCAGGGAGCGCAGGCCGGAGGTCATGAAGAAGACCGCTCCGCTCTGGGTTTCATAAGTGCTCAGTTTCTGCGCCGTGGTCATTTCATTGCCTGCAGTGATGCGGGTGTCCGCCAGACCGACCAGCCCGTCTTCCACCGTTATGCCGAGACAAAAGGTCATTGTTCCATCCTTGTTTCCGGTCCATGCGCCGCGTAACCGAAAAATTCGATCCCCAGGCGGGCGTCGACCGCATTCATGCGGGTTTGCAAACGGTCCGTGAAACGATGCAGACCCTGCGCGAAAACGTCTTCAATGGTCAAGTAGGAAAGGTCCGCGCAGAGTTGGCCCAAAAGGCGTTCGCTCTCGCATGTGAAAAAATTCAGCCTTGTTCCCGTGATGGCGTGCAGGGAGGCTTGGGCATGCGTGAGTCCGTAAAGTATGGATCGTGAAAAATGATGATCGAAAAGAAGAAAGTCCGCCACCTTTTCGGGTGAGATGCGTCCCCGGCAGCGCCGGAAGGCGTTGAAGGCGCTGGTGGCGCGAAGCAGTGCCATCCAGTGGATGGAGTCGCCCTGTTGCTGCGTGCCGCCTGGGCCTTCCAGGAGATGGTGGAAGCTGACATCCAGGATGCGGGATGTCTTGTCACAGCGTTCCAAGAGGCGTCCGAGCCGTGCGAAATGCCAGGCTTCGTCCTCGATCATGGCATCCGCCGCGATTCCGCCGAGGATGAAATCCCGCATCTTGATCTCCTGGCAGAACGTAAACGGGTTCTCGACCACCTGCAGGGGGCGGGTCGAGGCGTCATGAACGAGATGGTAGAATATATTGATATAGTTCCACATCTCGTACGGGATGACCTCTCGGATGGCGCGGGCGTTCTCCCGGGCCGCCCAGAGGCAGGACGCGATGGAGTTGGGGTAGTCGCGGTCGAAGCTCAGAAAAGTAATGACCGAGGCTGCGTCGTAATAACCGTATCGTTCCTGAAAAATCGACTGGTCTCCGCTGGCTTCGATGAGGGATTTCCATTCACCGCTCTCGGATTCCTGCAAGTCAAGGGTCAGATGCCAGTTGACTTCGACCACGCGGGCCAGGTTCCCGGCCCGCTCCAGATATCTGCTCATCCAGTAGATGGCGCTTGCAACGCGTGAAAGCATGGGCGTGTCCTTGGAGTTAGTGTTTGAGGACCCAGGTGTCCTTGCTGCCGCCGCCCTGGGAGGAGTTGACCACCAGCGAGCCTTTCTTGAGGGCCACCCTGGTCAGGCCGCCGGGGATGACCTGCACGTCTCCGCCATGAAGGATGTAGGGCCGCAAATCCACGTGCCGGCCCTCGAAATGATCGCCGACGATGACCGGGGCTCGGGAGAGCATGAGTGCGGGCTGGGCGATGTAGTTGCGCGGCCTGGCTTTGATGCGTCCTGCAAAATCCTCGCGTTCGGCCTTGGTAGAGGCCGGACCGACCAGCATGCCGTAACCGCCGGATTCGTTCGCCGCCTTGACGACCATGGTCTCAAGATTGTCCAGCACAAAGGCCCGGTCTTCCTTGCGCCAGCAAAGATAGGTGGGGACGTTGGGGATGAACGCTTCTTCTCCCAGGTAGTAGCGGATGATTTCCGGCACATAGGCATAGACAACCTTGTCGTCGGCCACGCCCGTGCCCGGCGCGTTTGCGAGGCAGACATTGCCCGCGCGGAAGGCGCCCATGATGCCCGGCACGCCCAGCAGCGACTCCGGTCTGAAGACCAGCGGGTCGAGGTAATCGTCGTTCAGGCGGCGATAGATGACATCCACCTTCTTGAGCCCTTTGGTCGTGCGCATGTAGACGAAATTGTTCTCGACAACCAAGTCCTGATTCTGGACCAGTTCGATGCCTGTCTGCAGCGCGAGGAAGGAATGCTCGAAATAGGCGGAGTTGTAGATCCCGGGGGTGAGCAGGACCACGCAGGGCTGCGAGTCGCTCCTGGGGGCCATGCGCAGCAGGAGATTGAGGAGTTTGGCCGGATAGTCGTCCACGGGGCGAACCCGCGAGGCCGCAAAAACTTCGGGCAGGGTCCGCTTCATGAGACTTCGGTTGGCCAGCACGTAGGACACCCCGGACGGGCAGCGCAGGTTGTCCTCAAGAACGAAGAAGGTTCCGGTTTCGTCGCGCACCAAGTCCGTGCCCGTGACGTGGCACCAGATTCCGTGAGGTGGATTTATGCCCATGCAGGCCGGGAGAAAGCCCTCGGCCGTCTCGATGATTTCGCGCGGGATGACCCCGTCTTTTATGATCTTCTGGTTGTGGTAGATGTCGTCCAGAAAAAGATTCAGGGCGAAAATGCGCTGCTTGAGGCCTATCTCGACATTATCCCAGTCATTGGCTTCAATGACACGAGGCACCACGTCGAAGGGGAATATCTTTTCCGTGCCCTGCTCGTGTCCATAGACCGTGAACGTGATGCCGAGATCGTAGAGAGCCTGCTCGGCCTGTTGCTGTCGCCTGAACAGTTCTCCTTCGGGCAGCGACTCGATTTTGTCGACCAGAAGCTTCGTGCCGTCGCGGGGAACGCCGGGGGCTGAGAACATTTCGTCATGAAAAGGCCCAAGATCATAGCCGGTGAATTTCATAAGCAGCCTCCGGTTTTGACATCATTGTAAAATTTATGTGGTCCCGCGCCAAGAGTTTAAACAAATACGTGCCTGAAAACAAAAATTCTCACGTGATGTCTCTCCGTATTTCAGGCCTCCGTCGCGTTGCCTAAGGGCGGGGTAATTGCATAGACTCAAAGTCCCATCGCACAGTTTTCACCGGAGACAGACATGTCCCTCACGCCGTCCTTGCAACTTGTGGCCCAGGATTCGGAATTCAGAAAATTCCATGATCTCATGGCCAGGAAAGTCCAGAATATTCTGCTTGTGTCCACGGCCTACGACGCCTGGGTCATGGAGGAGGATTGCAAGCTCTCCGAGCGCATCGTGTCCGAGTATCAGGGATTGAACCTGAGTCGGCCGCCGCGCCTGACCTGGGCCTCAGGCGCCGAGGAGGCCTTGGCCATCCTGCGGCAGAGCCCGTTCGAGCTGGTCATTCTCATGCCGCAGCTGGCCGAGCGCGAGGCCTTGATCCTGGGGCAGAAGATCAAGGAACTCGGGCTTGGCATCCCGGTCTATCTCCTGACGCATCGCGAGGTCTTTCTGCCCGGTGAGAGCCCGGCCGAGGGCATAGATCGCCAGTTTGTGTGGACCGGCAACGCCGATCTTCTGGTCGCCCTGGTCAAGAACACCGAGGACGCCATGAACGTGGACTTCGACACGGTCAGCGTCGGCATCCGGGTCATCATCGTGGTCGAGGATTCTCCCCGCTATCAGTCCTGTCTGTTGCCCATTCTGTACCGCGAGCTGGTCGTCCAGACCCAGGACGTCATCCGCGAAGGACTCAACCAGGAACACCGTCTGCTGACCATGCGCTGCCGACCCAAGATTCTCCTGGCCGACAACTACGAGGATGCGCTGGCCCTGTTCCAAAAATTCGAGCCGTATGTGCTGGGAGTGCTTTCCGATGTGCGCTTTCCCCGTGGCGGCAAGCTCGACGCCTCGGCCGGCGTTGATCTGCTTGGCGCCATCAAGGCGCAGCGTTTTGACATCCCGCTGCTCCTGATGAGCAACGAACCGGACAACGCTCGCAGAGCCAGGGAGATTCCGGCCAGTTTCGTGGACAAGAACTCCCCCAGCCTGCTCGGGGATGTGCGCGCTTTCGTTCTGGAACGTCTGGGGTTCGGTGATTTCATCTTTCGTGGTCCGGAGGGCGAGGAGATCTCCCGGGCCGGGAGTCTCTATGCGCTGGAGGAGCGGCTAAAAACCATTCCGGCCGAGGCCCTGGTTCATCATTCCCGCCACAATGATTTTTCGCGCTGGTTTTTTGCGCGTACCGAATTTGAGCTGGCCAACCGTCTGCGGCCCATGAGCGAGTCCGATTTCGCTTCACCGGAGCTCCTGCGGCGCGGGGTCACCGAGATGATCCGGGACAGACGGCAGCAGCGACAGAAGGGCATTGTGGCCAATTTCAACTCCAAGGATTTCGACCCGACCACGGACTTCTTCAAGATCGGCCAGGGCTCCATGGGTGGCAAGGCGCGCGGGTTGGCGTTTCTGTTTTCCATCCTGAACAGGCTTCCGGCCCTGGCGGTAAAATATCCCGGAGTGGATTTTTTCATGCCCAAGACGTTGGGCATTTCGACGGAAGGGTTTGATTCCTTTGTAAAGATCAACAACCTTGAGTATTTGTCTGGCACGGATCTCGCGGACGACGAGGTCTTGAAGATCGTTGAAAAGGCCCGCTTTCCCAAGTGGCTCAGCCATCAGCTTAAAGCCTACCTCGCCCAGGTTCGCCATCCTCTGGCCGTGCGTTCGTCAAGCCTCCTTGAAGACGCCCAGTATCAGGCCTATGCCGGACTATACTCCACGATCATGGTCCCCAACAATCATCCCGACCCGAATGTGCGCCTTCAGGAATTGATCCTGGCCATCAAGCAGGTCTACGCCTCCACGTTCTATCAGGCGCCCAAGGCCTTTTCGCGCCGGGTCAGTCAGCGCACCGACGAGGAGAAGATGGGCGTGCTGGTGCAGCAGGTCATCGGGGACGATTATGGCGGGTATTTCTATCCGGCCATTTCCGGAGTGGCGCAGTCCTACAATTATTATCCTTTCGGGCGCATGAAGCCCGAGGACGGGGTGGCCACCATCGCTTTCGGGTTCGGCAAGATTGTGGTCGACGGCGGACAGACTCTGCGTTTTTCGCCAAGATATCCAAACATCCTGCCCCAATGTCCGACCGTGGAGCTGGCCTTGCGCACGGCGCAGACCGAATTCTACAGCCTGCCCCTGGAACATTGGCCCTGGGCGCGCACGGATTTTTCCCTTGCCCGTCGCAACATCACCGAAGCCGAGGAGGAAGGTCCCCTGGCGCTGGTGGCTTCAACCTTTCTGCCGGAGGAGGGACGCATCCGCGATACCGCGTCCATCCCCGATCGGCCGCGTGTTCTCCTTTTTGCCCCGGTATTGAAGCACAAGATCCTGCCTCTGGCGGAGATCCTGGCCGACGTCCTCGGAATAGCGGAATCGGCCATGGGCTGCCCCGTGGAGATCGAATTCGCCTGCAAGCTGCACCAGGACAAGCAGCATCGCCCCGTGTTCTCCCTGCTTCAGTTACGGCCCATGTCCGCCCGGGCGGATCTCAATCGGGTCACCATCACCGAGCATGACCGCGAGCGTGCCTTTTGCCTGTCCACTCACGCGCTGGGCAACGCCGAGAAGACCGACGTACACGATATCGTCTTTGTGCGGCCAGACACTTTCGAGGTCGAAAAAACCATGCAGATCGCAGGAGAGATTGGGCGCATCAATGCCGCGCTCATGGCCGAGGGGCGCAAATATCTGCTGGTAGGCCCCGGGCGATGGGGCACGGCGGATCGCTGGCTGGGCATTCCCGTGGCCTGGAACGACATCTGCGGAGTCTCGGCCATCGTCGAGACCGCTTCGGCGCAGTTGCGCGTGGAACCGTCCCAAGGCTCCCACTTTTTTCACAACATCACCACTCTCGGGATCAATTACATTATGATGTCGGGCAAGGCGGGCGAGCGTTTCGATTGGGAATGGCTGGAGGGGCATGACGTCGTGGCCAGGGAGGAGCATGTGGTTCACGTGCGCCTGCCGTCACCAATGATCATCAAGGTAGATGGCCGCAGCTCGCACTGCGCGATCACTCCCGGAAACGGGGCGGGGCAGGGGCGTGAACAGGACCCGGCGCCGCAGGGCGCTGGATGCTGCACGCTGGGCTCCGGGGGATCAGGTTCGCCCGGGCAGTGCGCACTATGATTTCGGCGATGCGCCGTGAAAGGCTGCTCTGCAGGCTCCAGCACTGATAGAAGTGTGGGACGCGCAAGGTTTCTCCCGGTGTCAGATCGACCAGTTCACCGCGTCTAAGATACGGCTCGGCCAGGATGCTGGAGACCATGCCGTACGCTCCGCCCTGGAGTATGAGTCCCTGAAAGCTGATGTTGGACGGCATGACGTGCGCGGGCGGGGTGATTTCCTCACCGAAGTGCTGGCGCAGAAATTCGTGCTGCAGCGCGTCCTTGTGGTTGAAGATGACGATCGGTGCGGTGTCCGCGGCCTGCCGGTCGAAACCATGTGGGCAGTGGCGCGATCTGAACGCGGGCGTGGCCACGCACAGGTATTCCATGTCGCCAAGGTCGTGGGTGAGCAGCCCCTGAAAATTCGCCGGGGTCGAGGTGATGGCGCCTTGGACTTCCCCCGAGCGCAGATAGGCGTGGGTCACGGACTGGTCGTCCACCACGAGATCAAGAAGCACGTTTTCTTCCGCGAGGATGTCGGGAATGCTGCGCAGGAACCAGTTGTCCAGGCTGTCGGCGTTGACGGCCAGGGTCACGGTCGCCGTAGTGCTGTTTTCTCCCGGGGCCAATTCCTCGAAGAGCGACTCTTCCAGGACGGAAAGTTGTCGGAAGTGGCGCAGCACGGCCATGCCTGCGGCTGTGGGCCGGATCGGCACCGAGCGCACCACGAGCATTTGGCCCACGTGTTCCTCAAGCTGCCGGATGCGTTGGGAAATCGCGGACTGGGTCAGAAAGAGCGAGCGGGCGGCCTTTTCAAAGCTTTGCTCGGTGATGACAGCGGCCAGGGCCTGAAGGTGTTTGGTATCTATCATTAGTTTTTCTTATGGCTCAATAAAATTATTCGTTTTCCTTATGACTCCTCCTCGATTATTCCCCGGTTCAACGTAACACAAGGGGAACCTGATGATTTTCACGCCATTTTTGCAGGGTCTGGGAACAGGCGCCGGACTCATTATCGCCATCGGCGCACAAAATGCCTTTGTGCTCAACCGGGGTCTGACCCGCAACCATCATCTCACCGTGGCGCTCATCTGCGCCTTGAGCGACGCCCTGCTCATAACCCTTGGACTGTCGGGCATGGGAATTGTCTTGGCGCACAGCGAGGCGCTGGCGGTTTGGGCAACCTGGCTCGGGGTGGCCTTTCTTTTCTGGTACGGGCTGCGATCCTTTCGCTCGGCCATGCGCTCGGGAAGTCTCGAAGCCCAGGAACGGGCGCGGATGGGGCTTGGGGCCACGGTGGTCGCGACCCTCGCCGTGACGTTCCTCAATCCGCACGTCTACCTTGATACCGTACTCCTGCTTGGCTCCATCGGTGGGCGCTATCCTGAGGCGCAGCGGTTTTTCTTCGGCGCGGGCGCGGTCACGGCCTCCCTGCTCTGGTTTCTCGCCCTGGGTCTTGGTGCGCGCCTGTTGCTGCCTTTTTTTCGGCATCCCAGATCATGGGCCGTGCTCGACGTTTTGGTGGGCCTGACCATGTGGGGCGTGGCCGCATCGCTGGTGGCGTCCGTTTTTGCGGCCTGATTTGGGGTGTCTGAACTCTTTACCCCGCACCGTCCCCCGGCTATCAACCTCCCATCGGAGGAACGATGGCCAAAAATTACGATCCGCGCATGCACACGGCGGAGCACATTCTCAATCAGACCATGGACCGGCTTTTTGCCTGTGGGCGGTGTTTTTCCGCGCATGTGAACCCGGACAAGGCCAAGTGCGACTATCATTATGATCGCGATCTGACCGAGGCCGAGGCCCGGGACGTGGAGGCAAGGGTGAACGCCGTCATCGGCGACGACTTGCCGGTCTTCGCCCAGGCCATGTCCCGCACCGAGGCCGAGGTCCGCTTCAATCTGGAACGCCTGCCGGAAGACGCGTCCGAGGAATTGCGCATCATCTACATCGGGGATTACGATGCATGCCCGTGCATCGGCGAGCATGTGGACCGTACCGGCGCGCTGGGTACGTTCCGGCTGACCACGCATTCATTTGAGAACGGGGTGCTCAGACTGCGCTTCAAGCTCGGAAAAAACGCCTGATCATGGCGAATCTCCCCTCACACGGCGGCAATATCCGCTTCATGGCCGCGTCGCTTGATTGCGCACCGGAAGACATCCTGGACTTTTCGGCCAACATCAACCCTCTGGGGCCGCCCGCATGGCTGCGCCCCGTTGTGGCTCGTGCCCTGGCCGGGACCGCCCATTATCCCGAACCACGGGCAGACGGGCTGCGCCGGATAGCCGCCTCGCGCATGGATGTACAGCCCCTCAATGTGGTCGCGGGCAATGGTTCGTCGGAACTGCTTTACGCCCTGCCCAGGGTCTGTGCCTCTCTTGGAATTGAGCGCGCCGTTTTGCCCGTGCCCTGTTACGGAGATTATGGACGGGCGTGCGCGGCCGCCGGAATTTCCTGCCAAACTCTGGTTCTGCGCCCCGAGAATGGCTTCGCCATGGATTGGTCAGGGCTTGATGATTTGCTTCAGGAGCGGGCCCTGGCCATTCTGGGGCAGCCCGGCAATCCGGCCGGAACCCTGCTCGAACCTGAGCGCATCCTGGATTTGGCCGATCGGCATCCGAAGAGTTTTTTTCTTGTCGACGAGGCTTTCGCCGATTTTGTCCCGCGCCTTTTCCGGCTGGGCGCGGCGATTCGCCCCAATCTCTTTGTCCTGCATTCCCTGACCAAATTCTACGCCGTGCCCGGGCTGCGTCTGGGCCTTGGGTATGGCGGCGCGGAGATATGCGCGGCGATTTCGGCCCTGCTGCCGGACTGGAGCGTCAACGCGCTGGCCCAGGCCGTGGGCGAGGAGGCTCTGCGTGACGACGCCTACGCCGAGCGCTCCATGGATGCGGTGCAGGCTCTGCGCACTCGTCTGGAAGCTGATCTTGTGGGCCTTGGGCTCAAAGTTTTTCCGGGCAGCGCCAACTATCTGCTCTGCCGCAATGAGCACCCGGACGCCTTTGCCTTGCAGGAAATGCTTGCCAAGAATCGCATCCTGATCCGCAACTGCGCCAATTATGAAGGACTCGATGCCCGTTATTTTCGGGTGGCCGTGCGCGGCACCGAGGAAAACGAGCGTCTGGTCAACGCTCTTTCAGAGATTTTCGAACCGGCCCGGTCCCGCAGTCGGGTCGTGCGCAAAACTCCTGCGATCATGCTGCAAGGGCTTTCGTCCAACGCGGGGAAGTCGGTCCTCACGGCGGCCCTGTGCCGGATTTTCTTGCAGGACGGACTGGCCGTGGCTCCGTTCAAGGCCCAGAACATGTCGCTCAATTCCTTTGTCACTCGCGGTGGCGGGGAAATGGGCCGGGCTCAGGTTCTGCAGGCCCAGGCCTGCCGGATGGAGCCGGACGTGCGCATGAATCCGGTGCTTCTGAAGCCCAATTCGGAGACGGGTTCGCAGGTCATCGTGCTCGGCAAGCCCGTGGGCAACATGAGCGTGGGCCAGTACATCCGCTTCAAGCCGCAAATTTTTGAAACCATCACCAGGGCTTACGAAGAACTCGCCGCACAGGCCCAGGTCATGGTGCTGGAAGGCGCGGGCAGTCCGGCCGAGGTCAACCTCAAGTCCCATGACGTGGTCAATATGCGCATGGCCCTCCATGCCGGGGCCAAGGTGCTGCTGGCCGGAGACATCGACCGGGGCGGGGTGTTCGCCTCGTTTGTCGGCACCATGGAGGTCATGGAGGAATGGGAGCGGGCGTTGGTGGCGGGGTTTGTCGTCAACCGCTTCCGGGGCAGACAGGATCTGCTCGGGGACGCCATCGACTATGTGCGTCGTTTCACCGGAGTCCCGACGTTGGGTGTGGTGCCGTTTCTGCCGAATCTGGGCTTGCCCGAGGAGGATTCGGTCAGTTTCAAGGAGGCTCGGCCGCTTGGCAGGCAGTCCGAACTTCGCGTCGTGGCTGTGGACCTGCCGCATATTTCCAATTTCACGGATCTCGATGCGCTGGGCCTTGAACCGGATGTGGACCTGCGCATTGCGCGCACACCACGGGATCTGGACGGGGCCGACGCGATCATTCTCCCGGGTTCGCGCAATGTGTTCGCGGATCTGGATTATCTTTGGAGTTCGGGCATGGCTGGGGCGGTTCTGGCCAGCCGTGCCGAAATTGTTGGAATCTGTGGTGGGCTGCAAATGCTCGGAACAGCCATCACGGATCCATCCAGTGTCGAAAGCGCGGGGGCGTGCGCCCGTCCCTTGGGCTTTTTGCCTTTGGCAACGCAGATGGCGGTGGACAAGGTTCTGTGCCAGGCGAGCTGCGTGCATCCGGCTTCAGGGGAAACGATTCGCGGGTATGAGATCCATCACGGGCGCACGTGTGTGCTCGATGGGCAGGTCGAGCCGCTCATGACCCGCGCCGACGGAACCGTGATTGGATGGAGCCGGGCCGACGGCATGGTCTGGGGTACCTATCTGCACGGAGTCTTTGATGCTGATGGGTTCCGGCGCTTCTTTCTGGATCGTCTGCGGAGGCGCAAGGGCCTCGATCCCCTGAAATCGGTGCAAGTGGCCTACGATCTTGAAGCCGCGCTGGATCGCCTGGCTTCGGTGGTGCGCGGGAGTCTCGACATGGAGCGGATTTATCGCCTTCTGGATTGATGGTGCCTGCTCAATCGCTTTTCAGGACGCGCACGCTTGTCTCGTAGTAGGGCGTGCCGCGTCCAACGGTGCTTGAAATGTCCCGGGTCAGCCGGTTCAGGCCGTGCCCGGCTTTGAGCCAGCCCCCGCGTTCAGACACCAGAATGTCTCGCCGCTGCCCGGCCTTCACTTCAAGTTTTGCCCGGACTGCTCCATTCCGGCTTTCCACCAGCACTTCTTCTCCATTTTCAAGACACAGGCGGTGCGCCTCCTCCACGGCCAGGATGACCACGGGCAGAGGATCGTGTTCGGCGAGGGTTCGCTCGGAGCAGATGAACCCGTGGGGGGCGATGGTCAGCAGCCTGTAGGGGTATGCGGGATCGCGGCGGTCGAGGTCATCGGGCCTGAACTCGGTCATGAATTGAAACCTGCCCGAAGGCGTGGGGAAGCTTTTGTCCGCAAAGGGGACCATGGGAGCGTCCAGGCGGAAGGCCTTTTTTCGCAGGTCCGCCATGGAGCATCCCTGTTCCCGGATGGGCGCGCAGAGGTCGTGCAGCCAGTCCGTGACGCTGCGCTGGAAACGATCGGCAAAATCAAAGCGTCCGGCCAGGTCGTGAAACATCCGGAACTCGCTTTTGCATTCGCCCATGGGCGCGATGGCCCGGTTGACGGGCCCGACATGGTTGTGCCCGTAGCTGGCCATGACGTCCTCTTCTTCCAGAAACGTCGTGGCTGGCAGAAAGACGTGGGCCTGGTCGGCGGTGTCGTCCAGAAAATGCCCGGAATAGACCACGAATTCGGCGTGCCGGAACGCGGCGATCGTTTTGGCCGTGTTCGGGGCCATGCACACGGGGTTGGCGGCCGTGACATATATCATGCGGATTTCAGGATCGCGGGCGCTCATGATCTCTTCTGCGATGCGAGGCAGGAGCAGGGTGCGTCGCGGCGGGTTCAGGTCGTCGCCCCAGAATTTCTGGTCGAAGGGGCCATATTCCTCGAAGCCCTGGCTGACTCCGCCGCCGGAGACGCCGATGTTGCCGCTGATGGCGGCGAGGGCGTCTATGGCCCGGATGGACAGGTGGGCTTCCCTGTGACGGTGCATGCCCCAGCCAAGCAAAGTGGCCGTGGGTTTTTGGAGCATGAAGGTTTCGGCCAGGAAGTGTGCATCTTCCACGGCTGTGTCGCAGCGCGCGCACAATTCTTCCACGCTGTGCCGGGCTAGAATGCCCAGGTATGCGTTTGCGCCCAGCGCATGGTTTTCCATGAAGTCGCGGTCTTCGGCCTCCCGGGCCAGGATGAGCTTGGCCACGGCCATGGCCAGAAAGGCGTCGGAGCCGGGCCTGGGTGCGATGTGCCTGTCGGCGAGGGCCGCCGATCTGCTGGACACCGGATCGATGAGCACGACCCTGCCGCCGCGCTGCCGGATCTCGCGGATGACGGGGACGAGGCTGATGTTGGTGGAGACGGGGTTGCGTCCCCATAGAATCATGGATTTGCTGTTGGCGTGGTCCAGAGGATCATGGGACACCCGCCTGCCAAAATCGAGGTCCTGGGCGCTCTGTCCCGTTCCGCCGCACAGCGACCCCACCGGCGTGGTCACTCCTCCCAAAAGATTGAAGAAGTAGCGGTTAAGGAGCTTCAGGGCCGTACGTTCCCCGTATCCCTGATAGTAAAGAATGGCCTCGGGCCCGGACTCCGCTGCGATGGACTTCAAACGGCTGGCGACAGTGTCCAGCACTTCGTCCCATCCGGCCGTCCTCCACGGAAGCGAGCGCCGGTCGCGGATCAGCGGCTGGGTGATGCGCTCCGGACTGTAGATCCGCTTGATGTACCGCGCCGCCTTTACGCAAGTCAGGCCCTTGGTAACGGGGTGTCCGGGATCACCCTTCAGGGCGACCAGACGGCCGTCGCGTATTTCGGCCAGAAGGCCGCAGGTGTTGGGGCAGTCTCTGGTGCAGGTGGTCACGATCGTTTCATTCATTATGTAAAGGGGGTGAAGATGTTGAAGGGTTGCATCCTGTTTTTCAGGGCGTGCGACATATTCCGCCACATGCACGGCGTCGTCAACCTGGGGCCGGCCCGCTTGACAATTGTCATCCCCCGTGCTCCCCAAGACGGCCATGAAACCCTTTGCTCTTGATCTCGAAACACCTGTCCGTGGGCGCCTTGCCCCCAGCCCGACCGGCCATCTTCATCTCGGCAACGCCTGGTCCTTCCTGCTGTGCTGGCTGGCGGTGCGCTCTGCCGGAGGACGGCTAGTGCTGCGCATGGAGGATATCGACCCGGAGCGTTCGCGCCCGCACTTTGCCGAGGAGATCATGCGCGATCTGGCGTGGCTCGGCCTGGACTGGGACGAGGGGCCGGATCTCGGCGGCCCGTATGCTCCTTACACGCAGCAAGAGCGCATGGAGCGCTATGCGGAGGTCATTGAGGCGCTGACACGCCTTGGCCGCACCTATCCGTGCTACTGTACGCGCAAGGAACTCAAGACCATGGCATCGGCGCCGCATCTCGAGGATGCCGGGCCGGTATATCCGGGCACCTGTCTGGGGCTTGGTGCTGACGCACGCAGGGAGCGGGAGGCGCAGGGCAGGCGCCCGGCACTGCGTCTGCATGGCGCGGGGGAGACTCGCTTCGATGATTTGCTGCATGGCGAGGTTCGTCTGGATTGGGCGCAGTGTGGTGGGGACTTTCCGCTGCGCCGATCAGACGGGGTCATAGCCTATCAACTGGCAGTGGCCATGGATGACGTGGATCAATGCATCAATCTGGTGGTCCGGGGTGCGGACATCCTGCCGTGTACGCCGCGCCAGATCTTTCTCTTTGATCTTTTGCAAGCGCCGGTTCCGCGCTATGCCCACGTGCCCTTGCTGCTTGATCATGAGGGTGTGCGTCTGGCCAAGCGCCATCAATCGCTTGAGTTGCGCGCGTTGCGTGAGATGGGGATATCGCCGCGGGCTGTCGCGGGGTATCTGGGACATCTGGCAGGCTTGCTGCCCGAGGGCGTCGCGGTGGCGCCAACGGAGGTCGTCTCTGAATTTGCATGGGGGAAGATCCCCCAGGGACCCGTGGTCTTGCAGGATCAGGTCGAAATCGTATTGAAACGGATCTCGTGAAAAGTCTTTTATTTCAGGTAGAAAGGATGCTGTCGGCGGAATGGAGTCAATTAATTTTATAAAAGTGTGGATTTTTAGTTGACGGGCGTCGACGAGTTCACATAGAGGCTTCTTCCGCGATGAGGAACGCCTCTTCCGGACAAAGCAAAGTTCATTGATATTTTCATATATTTCGTCCTGGTGACCACGGCGGAGGGGAACCACCCGATTCCATTCCGAACTCGGAAGTTAAGACCTCCAGCGCCGATGATACTGCAAGTTCACTTGTGGGAAAGTAGGTCGTCGCCAGGACCTTTTTTTTCTCTTCTCTTGGTTGGAAAGTCATTAAAAAAATGATTGACCTTTTGAAGACAGCGGGGTTAGAAGATTAACCCTGCCTTTGCGAAGAACGCTTCGCGAAGGAAATTTGAAAAAGCTTGAAGAAAGCGCTTGACGGTGGATGAGGGAGTCGATAGAGACGTTTCCTCTTGCCGGAAGGCTAAAGGATCTTTGACAAATAAATAGCGAGTTGGAGCAAATAGA